>CAZCSY010000015.1:18409-25360 GCA_964501505.1 uncultured Planctomycetia bacterium | reverse complement strand
ACGCGCAGCGGCATGTTCGCGGCAAACGGCCCGACCCGCTCGCCCGTCGATATCGTGATCAGGTCGTTGCTCTCGTCCATCAGCATCTGGTCGTCGATCTTGAAGCCCCACTTCGCCAGCAACTTGTTGATGCTCAGATCCTGCCGGACAGGCAGGACATCGACAGCGCTCGGGGGCTTGAGCCGGAACGTGTACTCAAAACCCTGGGCCGCGACGAGGGCGCTGCCCCCCTCGTACAGGAACTTGTTGATCTCGTAGAGCTGACGGTCATTGAGGCCGCCGGGCCTGAAGACCAGGAGGACGTCCGTGTCCGGCGATAGGCGGCTCTCGCGGGTGAGGGCCACGCGCTCGGTCACGTAGCCGTTGTCGGCCAGGAGCGGGGTGACCGAGGAGTACTCGTCCTGGAACTGCTTGGTCGTCTCGCCCGAGCTGGCAAGAAGACTCCTCATCTCCGGCGTCATCTCCCCTGCCTCGAGCGGGGCGAAGAGGGCGACCTTGGGCTTCTTCTCCCGGGAAAGCTTGGCGATGCGCGACATAAGGAGGTACTCGAGATCCTGCACCGTATCGGGAAAGATGCGCGGCAGGGTCTCCTGCGGCTTCTCCTTGTAATCGATCGTCAACGCCGCGTAGACAAGCTTGACCCCGACCTCGTCGCGGTCGATGCTCTCGACCTGGAACGGCACGATGCCTTTCTTCTGCAGCTTCTCTTCGAGCGTCGGCTCCCGGCCTTCGTTCTCCCCTTTGCCTTTGGTCTTCTGTTCCAACAGGCGCGCGGCCTCGATATGCACCGTCCTGTAATCCAGCTTGCCCTCGGAGGAAATGCGCAGCTCCTGGAGCTTGCCGATCACGTCCTGCTCGAGCGCCTTCAAAAACGTCGGCATCTTTTCGGCCGGCGTGAGGTAGACAGTGATAAAGACAGGGGACGCGAGACCGGCCAGGATCTTCTTGGTCGCCGGGGCAACGGTATAGATCTTGCCCTCTGTGGCGTCGAAGCGTCCCCGCGAGACATCGGCGAGGAGCCAATTCGCCGTCATGACGATAGCCAGGCACACCGCCACGGACGCGCCGAAGAGGAGGCGCGCCTTCGGCCGGAAACGGCTGTCGAGATACAGACTGTTCAAAAGGAGGAAGACCGCGGTCCCGACGACAAAATACGCGACGTCCTTGACGTCGAAGACGCCCTTCAAAAATCCCTCAAGGTGGCCCGCGGCGCCGAGCGTCTTCATCAGGAAGACGCCCAACCCCGGGATCCAGCCGTCGATCAGCGAGGCGAAGAACTCCGCGCCGAGGAAATACAAGAGAAAACAGCTCAGGACCGTGACGACAAAGGCGACGATCTGCTCCTTTGTCAGGCCCGAGACAAAGATGCCGATGGCCAAAAAGAAAGCGCCCAGGAGCGCGGCCCCCAGGTAGGCGCTCAGCATGACGCCCGCGTCGGGCCGGCCCACGACAAAGAGCATCACGGGGATGGCGGCCGTGCTCATCAGGGCCAGGACATAAAACACGAGGCCCGCGAAGAACTTGCCCAGGGTCAGCTCGATGGCCCGCATCGGAAAGGTCATCAGGAGCTCAAAGGTGTTTTCTTTACGGTCCTCGGCCCACGAGCGCATGCTGACCACGGGGATAAAAAGAAGAAGGATGAGCGGTAACTCGTCGAAAAAGATGCGCATCTCGGCTCGCCCCAGGAGGAAAAAGCGAGACATGAAGAGGCCGTTGACGAAGGCGACAAAGACGATAAGGTAGATATAGGCGATCGGCGAGTTGAAGTAGGCACCGACCTCTCTCTTAAAGACCGTCCAGATGTTCTTCGGGTTCATGACGACCTCTTAAACAACCTCAGAAAGACGTCTTCCAGCGACGGTTCGCGCGCGGTGAACTCCTTCACGATCCAGTTCTTCTGCTTCACGAACTGGTGGACGAAGACGGCTACCTCGTCCAGCGACGTGGCCGTGCCGGTCAGCCGTACCTCGTTGCCCTGCGCGGCGACGATGCGCACGTCTTTGGCGCTCGGGATGGACTTGAGCGCCGCCCACGCCTCGTCCCGGGGCGCCTGGAGCGTGATGGTAAAGACCGCCTCCTTAATCTCCTGTTCTTTGAGTTCCTGCGGCGTGCCGCTGGCGACGATCTTGCCGCGGTCGATGATGACGAGGCGGTCCGCCACCGCGGAGGCCTCCTGAAGGATATGCGTGGAAAAGACGATGGTCTTGGTCTCGGCGAGTTGGCGGATGAGCTGGCGAATGCCGACGATCTGCATGGGGTCGAGCCCCGACGTCGGCTCATCGAGGATCACGACCGCCGGGTCGTGGATCAGGGCCTGCGCCAGGCCCACGCGTTGGCGGTAGCCCAGGGAGAGCTCCGCGATGTTGTGTTTCCAGACGCTGGCGATCTGTGT
This sequence comes from uncultured Planctomycetia bacterium, assembly GCA_964501505.1. Classification (GTDB taxonomy): domain Bacteria; phylum Omnitrophota; class Gorgyraeia; order Velamenicoccales; family Velamenicoccaceae; genus CAZCSY01. Next base: position 22,968 of record CAZCSY010000015.1, on the reverse strand, counting down.
CGCCTCCACGACCCACTCTCGGCGTTGTCTGAACGTCGCGCCCTTCAATCCCCGGGCCTGCGCGACAAAACGGATGTACTCGTCCACGCGCATGTCCGGGTACAGGGGCGGCGTCTCCGGAAGATAACCGATCAAACGACGCACGCGCAGGGGGTCCTCGGTGATATCGATATCCGAGATCGTCGCCGTGCCGGCCGTGGGATAGATGAAGGTGGTGAGGATGCGCATGAGGGTCGTCTTGCCTGCCCCGTTGGGACCCAGGAGCCCGACGACCTCCTTGGCGCGGACCTCGAACGAGACGGCGTCCAGCGCCCGCGTCAACCCGTAATCCATGGAGAGATTCTTAACGACGATCATGCGCTTTGGATCTATGCCTCTATGCCTCTCTTGTGAACCCGAATATTTTACCCTGCGGAAAATGCCGTGTCAACCTGTAGAGAGGAACGGCTCTCTGTGTTACAATGTCGCCATGACGGCCGTCAAAAAGACGCGCCTCGCTGTCTGGATCCAGGCGGTACGCGCGCCCTTCTTCAGCGCCTCTCTCATCCCGGTCTGTGTCGGCGCGGCGCTTACCTTATATTACGGTACGCCGGCTGCCTGGCCCTTTTTGCCCCTCGTCCTTATGTGCGCCGTTACCTTTCACGCGGCGACCAATATCATCAACGATTATTACGACCATGTCAAGGGGGTGGATACCGTCCGCTCCCTGGGCTCCAGCAAGGTGATCCAGCAGGGACTCCTGCAACCCTCCGAGCTGCGGCGGGCGGGCCTCCTTCTCTTCGCGCTGGGTGCGCTCCTGAGTTGCGCCTTCCTCCCCCTGCGCGGACCGGTGGTCCTCCTGTTCCTGGCCTGTGCCCTCCTGGGCGGCTACCTCTATACCGGCTCGCCGCTCGGCTATAAATACCTCGCCCTGGGCGATCTCTTCGTCTTTCTCCTGATGGGACCGCTCATGGTCCTGGGGACATACGTCATCCTGACGGACCGATGGGACGGCCGCGTGCTCGCCGCATCGCTGCCCGTCGGCCTTCTCGTCGCCGCCGTCCTGGGCGCTAACAACTTAAGAGACATCGAGCACGACCGGGCCGCAGGCGTGCGCACGCTCGCCGGCGCGCTGGGTTTCCAGGCGGCAAAAAGGGTTTACGCCCTCCTCCTCGTCGGCGCCTATCTGGTCGTTGCCGTGATGATCTTCAACGGGACCCTGCCGTGGCTCACCGCGAGCGTCTGTGCCACCTTTCCCCTCGCGCGGCGGAATCTCAAAACGGTTCGCGCCGCCCGCAAGACCGACGCCAGGGAACTGGCGACCCTCGACCTGGCGACGGCAAGGCTCCACCTCGCCTTCGGCCTTCTCTATATCTTCTCGATTCTCCTGGGAGTCTTTTTCGCTTAGCGCCCGGACCAGTTTCCGGGTCGTTCGGGAAAGCGCAAGGGGGTCACACCGACTGCAGGCGAGCCTGAAGCTCGGGATTAACCTGAAAACCAAGCGCAGCGGCCTTGGTCAACGCCTCTTTGGCCTTGGCAAGCTCTCCCCGACGCGCATAGAGCCTGGCGATGTCGTGATACGCCAGCGCGTATTTTGGATTGAGCTCGACCGCCTTCAGAAAATCCTGCAGCGCCCGGTCGTCGTCTCCCAACTCCTCATAGACCACGCCCCGGTTGCGATAGCCCACGGCAAAATCCGACACCAGTTCGACGGCCCTGCTGAAGTCAGCCAGCGCCTTCTTGTATTCCTTCGTCTCGGTGTAGACCTGGGCGCGGTTATGAAGCGCGGTCACAAATTTTGGATCCATCTGGATCGCCGTCGTCAGGTTTCGGAGCGCCTCCTCAAACTTCCCCACCCGGTACAGGGCGTAGCCGAGGTTGCCGTACACCTGGGGCGTCCTCTTATTCAGACGCAAGGCCTCCCTGTAATCCGGGATCGCCTTTTCATAGGCACCCATCTTCGCGTAGGCCGCTCCCCGCTCGCCGTACGCGGTGTCGTAATCCGGGTCAAGCGCGAGCGCCTTGTCATAATCCAGTATGGCACGTTCAAAATCACCCTTCAACACGTAGTAATAGCCCCGGTTGCGGTACGCCAGGATATAATCCGGCTGCAGGGCGATGGCCTTGTTCAGGTCCTCGATGGCCATGTCGTTCTCGCCGATCATGGCATAGAGCAGCGCACGGTTGTGATAGGCCATGGCGTAATTGGGCTTGATCTCGATCGCCTTATCGTACATCGCCATGGCGAGGTCGTACTTCTTCTGACCGATATAGATGTTCGCCATGTTGTAGTAGACCTCGTCGTAGTTCGGGTGGAGCTGGAGGGCCTTCTTGTAGATCTCAAGGGCCTTGTCCATCTGCCCCTTCTTTTCGTACTCAAAACCGATCCCCTTGTAGGCGCGGGCCTTGCCCGGGGCCTTCTTCGCGACGTCCTCCCACATCGTCAATTGCGACTTCCACGCGAAGTTGCGCCGGTAGGCCAGGACGCCGAAGACCAGGGCCGCCGCGAGGACCAGGGCCGTCGACCGGCGCCAATCGCTCTTCCCGAACAGGGTGAAAGCCGCGCCCACCACCACCAGCCCAAAACCCAGCATGGGCAGGTAGAGCCGGTGCTCGAAAATAGGGTCGCGGATCGGGATCATTCCCGACTCCGGAAAGATGGTCAGGAAGAACCAGAGGACGCCAAAGGTGATGAGCGGCTGCCGGAGCCGCTGCCGGGCCGCGGCCCAGCCGATCGCGATCAGGCCCATCAGGCTCAAAAAGGTCGGCCAGGCGAAGATCGTCTTGTAGAAACGGTAATTGTAATCGAGCACCTGGTTGACGGGCAGAAACAACAGACGCAGGTACGTAAACATCACGCGGAATTGCGTCACCAGATACGCCCACCAGGTCATGTTCGGGATGGGCTCGTTGGCCTTGCGCATATGAAGGAAGTCCACCGAACCCGTCGCGGCCATCGTCAGCGGGAGGATCAGCGTGATGCCGAAATAAGGCAGGAGGCGCCTCCACGGCGTCTTGGCGCCGCAGGAGATGAAGAACCGCTCGACGATCCAGACCATGAAGGGGAGCGTGACGACCCACTCTTTCGTAAACATCGCGAGCAAGGCCGACGTCCACGAAAGGAGACACCAACTCTTGAAGAACCCGTCTGTCTCTGTCCTCTCTATCAGGCGGGACTTCACGTACGCGCAGAGGGTCAACAGATAAAAGACCGAGGCGAGCGACACGGCGCGCTGGCAGATATACGTCACCCCCTGCGTCTGAAGGGGGTGTGTCACAAAGAGAAACGCCACCAGGAAAGAATACAGCCGCGCGAAGGAAGCCGAGACGCGGGGCCGCAGCAACGGCGTACGCAAGAGAAGCCCGACGAACCAGAAGACGAGGAGCGTGGCGAGGAGATGGAGAATGAGATTGACGACGTGATACCCGAAGACCTCTTCTTTGCCGATATGATAGTTGACGGCAAGAGACAGGTACGTGAGGAAGCGCGCCGGCCAGTGCCGCCAGATCGTGCCTATATCGTCGAGCCGCTGGATGTGCTCGTTCGTCGTGATGGACGTCTCGTCATCGAGCTGGAACGCCCCGTCAAAGGTATTGGAGTAGGTGGTAAAGCCTATCGTAGCCAGGAAGAGGGCGAGGAGGAATGCGGACGGCATGCGGGGCAGCTCCTCCATAAAAACGCCCCCCAGGGGGAGGCTGCGGCCCTTCTCTTTTCTTGCCTTCTTCTCTTTGCGGCCCAAGGGTATCTCCCTCTCGGACGTTGCGACAACTCCCATAGGATACCACACATCGGCCGCGCCGCCAAAGCCAAAATGGAGCCCGCCCGGGCTAAAGTTTGGGATTCCCTGTTTCCTGCCTCTTCGGGTCGGAATCCCGGCCGGCTTCCTCCGCATTCTGTCCTTGAGCCTCGCTCAGGATGGACCTGAAAGGAAACACTCGGGTTATTCAAAGGCCACGGTTTTAAATGGAGACTCCCTGGAAAGACAAAGGCATATTAACGCCTGGGCCGGGGTATATCAACAAAAGGACGTGCGCGCAGGAGAGAGATAAGAAAGTTGAGGATGAAAAGCCCGAAGATCACGAAGAACCAGACCGGGGCGCGGCCGGTCCTGATGAAACCGACGTACCCCTCCATCAGGCGGCAGCCCGGACACCACCCCAAAAAGTAACGGACGGGGCAGACATACCCGTCCGTTTCTATGCGCAACAGGACTTTCGTGACCGCTGCCGCGCTCCAGAAGATAAACGGCAGATTGTGATCCCATAGGATCCGGAGCGCCTTCTTGTCCACTTACAGGATATCAGCTGCCTTGAAGCTCATTGCCGTTGGCGTCCTTCAGGTGCTTGGTGGCGATCAGGATGAGGTCGATCAGCCACCAGATCCCGCAACCGCCGCCGGTCAACAGCTTCACGATACCCAACACCGTATAACCGAGATAAAACCTGTCGATACCCAGACCGCCAAGAAACAGAGAGAGCAAGAGAGCCGTCATGAACTGTTTTTTCTCGCCTTCGGCCATAAAGACCTCCTTCTGCCTTCGATTGCCTTGCGGTTGCGTTCTTTTGTCCTATTCTATGCT
>CAZCSY010000015.1:12755-18399 GCA_964501505.1 uncultured Planctomycetia bacterium | reverse complement strand
AAACCTTACCCTGCGCAACAAAAAATGAGACAATGCAGCCAGGATCTCTGTCTCAAAAGCGCGGCGCTGAGTCTTACGCGTCGTCCTCCCCCCGGCGTGTCTGGGCAGGACGACACGGACCGCGCCTGTCCACAAAAAACAACAAAAAGGACCGATAGCCCACCTCTCCATTTTATCCTATCTCCTTCTGCTGGAAAAGATTAAGAATTCTTTCTTATTCCGGCACCATGGCACGGAATATGCATCTTATCATAAATAAGGATAAGACTATGCACGACATACGACAACACCAACGCATCCAACTGGACGGACAGGTGGCCATCAAGACCTCCGTCTTCGGCGATCGCCTACGTGTCATGCGGGCCTACCTGGACGACATCAGTCTGGGCGGAGCGCGCCTCTACGCCGAGGAAGAGGTCGAGGTGGACCAGCCGGTGAAAATGCGCGTCCGCATCCCCTGGTCGGGCCGCGTGGTCGAAGGGACGGGCCGTGTGCGCCACGTCGCCCTGACAAAGAGGGCGGGCCAACCCCGCTATGCGCTGGGCGTCGAATTCATGCACATGAACCGCGATAAGATCCGGCACATGATCGATGACAAGCTCGGCGGGGGCCGGCGGAAGTTTGCCGTGCTCCGGCAGAGGAGACGGGACGTCCGTTCCCTCTTGAGACTCTCGCCCCTGCTCATCATCGCGACGTGGCTGCTCATCGAGGGGACCTGGCGCTCCCAGAGTTCGATGCGCCAGGAAGAGCAATTCACAAGAGACTTCAAAAAAGGCGTCCTCCACTTTCTTTATAATAGTAAGTAAACGCCCAGGGGCGAACGCGGATTTTTTAAAGACCGCCGGAAGACCGGCGGTCTTTTTGCGTCCGGCCGCGCCGCCAACAAAATCTTTTGACGGCCGGGAGACGAACGTCTAATATAAGGGTGTCAGAGAAGACAGATTACTAAGGGCAAATTAAGGAAGGCGCATGATACCCTCTCCCTTTTTTCTCTTAACGGCGTGGTGTGCCATCTTCTGTATCTTTTCGGGCATCGGCCTGACGGTGCGCCGGTGGATGGGCAACGCTCCCCCGTCCCGGATCGAAGAGTTCTTTTCCTGCTTCTGGGTAGGCCTGGCCATCGGGACCTTCTTCCTGCAGATCTGGCACTTCTTTGCTCCGATCAACAGACCGGCCTTTTTTGCCGTTCTGGCCTGGGGCGGCGCGGGGCTCTGGTCGCACGCCCGTTACCTGCGGCGCCAGCCCCGGCTCACCAAAAAACAAAAAAAGGCCCTCGCCAAGACGCGACCGCCGCAACCGCACCTCGGCTGGTCTTTCTACCTGCCAGCCCTCGGCTTCGCCTGGCTCGTCGCGTTCTACGCCTCCTTCCTGCCCACCTTTTATGACGCCGGGCTTTATCACCTGCCCACCATACGTTGGGTCACCTCTGTCCCGGTGGTCCCGGGCCTGGGAAACCTGCATGCGCGCCTGGCCTTTAATCAATCCTACTTTCTCTACGTCGGTCTCCTGGAGGCGTGGACGGGCCGCGGCACACATCTGGCCAACAGCACCCTCGTCCTGGCCGCCATCCTCCAATTCTGGATCAGCTTCCTGAGGGTCCTGCGCCCCGTCGACAGACGCCGGCCGGTCGATATCTTCCAGGCGCTCATGCTGCCCTTCATCGTCCATCAGGTCTTTCTGGTCTTTATGCCCAGTCCGACGCCGGACCTGGCCGTCATGGTCCTGGCCATCATCTGCTCATCCTTTCTGCTGCGGCTTCTGGAAAACAGCGAAGACGATGCCCCTGAAATGGCGTGGTCTCTCTATGGCCTCTTTACCCTGATCCTCCTGGGCGTCACGACCAAGATCACCTTTCTGGTCTACGGCGGCACGTCTCTCCTCGTCCTGCTGATCGTCCTATGGCGCTCGCGACGGGCCATCCTCCTGGGCAACACCGGGCGTCTCGCCTGGGGGATCATCATCACCGCCCTCTTCGCCGGCGTCCCCTGGGCTATCCGCGGCGTCATCATGACGGGATGGATCGCCTACCCCTTGCCTTTCGGCAAGTTCGACGTCGACTGGCGCCTGCCTGCGGCCAGCCTCGAACACATGCGCACCTCCATCATGGAGTACGCCCACAAGGTCTGGTCGCGGGTCGGAGCCCGACACCGCCACATCTACGTCACCATGCCCCTCGTGTTGGCCGCGCTGGGGTTGATCCCCAATATCGTGGCCTTCTTCCGGAAAAAAACGACCACGGCGCATCCTGGCCTCTGGCTCCTGCCCATCCCCTGCATCGTGACGCTCATCCACTGGTATGTCCAGATCCCCAATCTGCGCTTCGGCTACGCCTTCTTCTCGATGATGCCGGCCATGATCTTCACGCTGTGGCTGCGCGCCCTGAAAAATCCCTCGAAGATCATCACGGTCTACCTCGTCCTTTTTGCCGGTGCGATCGCCTTCCAGGACATCGCCGAGAAACGCACCGTCACCATGGTCAGAAAAAACCGCATCGTCGCGAAACGCCTCGAGAAGGTCTGGCGCGCCGACAAGACGAGCTGGTTGACCGAGCAGAGCTACCTGCCCTACGTCACGCGCTCACGGCTCGTCCTCTACGCGCCGATCAAGGACGACCGGTGCTGGGATACCGACCAGCTATGCACCCCGTACCCCCGGCGCGACCTGAGGCTACGCAAGCCGCCCCTGATCCGCTACGGCTTCCGCGTCGAGCCTTTCGACGAAAACGATCCCTACGTGGGCTTTGCGCTCAACCGGACCGTCCCTTCGCTGTCCGAAATATGAGACGGACCCTTGACGCCGGCGTCCGCATCCTCTACGATATATCCGTAGCCCAAAGAGAAACCCCATGAAGATCTCCGTCATCATCCCCGTCTTTAACGAGAAGCTGACGGTCGCCGAGATTGTCCGTCAGGTGCGCGCCGTCCCCCTGGAAAAAGAGATTATCATCGTTGACGACGGCTCCACCGACGGGACCCGCGACATCCTCGCCACCCTCAAGGCCCCCGAGATAAAGATCATCTATCAGGAGCGCAACAGGGGCAAGGGCGCGGCCCTGCGCCGCGGCATCAAGGAAGCGCGCGGCGACATCGTCATCATCCAGGACGCGGACCTCGAATACTACCCCGAAGAATACGGCATCCTGATCCAGAAGATCCTGGAGAACAAGGCCGACGTGGTCTATGGGACGCGTTTTCTGGGGACGCACCGCATCTTTTACTTCTGGCACCTCTTCGGCAACCGCCTCCTGAACCTGATCGCCAACGTCCTCTACGACGCCACCCTGAGCGACCTCATGACGTGCTACAAGGCCTTCCGCGCAGACGCGATCAAGAAGCTGCCCTTGTCGGCCGACGGCTTCGGCATCGAGGCGGAGATCACGGCTCGCGTCTTCCAAAAGCGGTTGCGCGTGTACGAGGTTCCCGTCTCCTACAACGGCCGGGATTACGACCAGGGCAAAAAGATCAGGTGGACGGACTTCTTCGGGTGCGTGGGCTGGTTGCTCCGGTGCAAGTGGGACCGCGGCAAGATCGACGTCGGCGAGGAGACGCTGCGCCGCATGCGGGCCTTGCGCAACAACACGCGCTGCCAGATCGCCGTCCTCAGGCCTTATCTGGGAGACAGGGTCCTTGAGACCGGATCCGGCATCGGCACGCTCTCGGCGGGCCTGGCCACACACAGCCGGCGCCTCATCCTCTCGGATATCCGCGATACCTACTTAAGACAATTGGAAGACCGCTTCGGCTACGCGCCTCACGTCTCGGTCGTGCGCTTCGACATCAGCCAGGAACCGCCGGCCGAGCTCGGCGGTCATCCGGTGGACACGATCGTCTGCGTGAACGTCCTGGAGCACATCGAGGACCACGAAAAGACGCTCAAGATTTTTCATGGGATCCTCCCCAAGGAGGGACGTCTCGTCCTGCTGGTCCCGGCGCACAAGGCCCTGTACGGCACACTCGACCGTAACCTCGGCCATTTCCGCCGGTATGAAAAAAAAGAGCTCACCGGGCTCCTGCAGCGCGCCGGTTTCACCGTGGAACAGATGATGTTCCACAATACCTTCGCGTCCTTCGGCTGGCTCCTCAATAGCCGCATCCTCCGGCGCAAGGTCCTGCCCGGCCTCCAGGGGAGGCTCTTCGACGCGTGTCTGCCCATCTTCCTCAGGCTCGAAAAGGTCCTGCCGGAGTCCTGGGGCATATCCCTTATCGCCGTTGCCCGAAAATAAAAAGGCCCCCGCGATCAAGCGGAGGCTTCGCTAAGGGGGAACCAGCGAAAATTCCAAAAATTTACGGCAGGGGTATCCCCATCACCACGCGTAGGATTCCGGTTGAGCGGTCTTGAAATCGATGCTGGCCGTCGACTCTCCCCGCTTATCTATTCGCGCCTCAAACGAGATGCGAAAAGGGCTCGTGCCCGCTTCGAACGGATCGCTTTTTTCTAACGCAAAGAGATAGAGAAATTCTCCGGTCTTTAGGACGAAGATGTTAAAACAGATAGGGACGTCCTCCAGCCTTCCGTCGGGGCGCTTCATGGGCTTCGCCTTTGCCTGAAAGAGCCGGACCGCCTCTGCCTCATAACAACTGTCCGCATCAAGGCCCAGCGCCGCACACGCCTCCCCGGCGTCAACGGTTGCCTCCTCCAGGAAAAATGACTTTCGAAACTCCTCCTGGAACGACAAGACGCTCACCTCGCTGAGCTCGCTGACGGGAAAACATTCCACGGTGATGCGTTGAGCCATCCCCCCTGTAGGAACGGCAGAGAAGTTTTCAAGCAGGCAAAAAGATGCGGCCGGATCCGGACCGAAGAAAAAAGATTTGCTTGCCTGGGCCTGGTAGGCCTCCACGGGGGCCGGAAACGAAGACTCCTTGCCGAACCTAAAGGCCAACTGGCATTCTTTTATGACGATGACATCGTGCTCTTCGTCCGGTCTTAAGGGGGTTATCTGAACCGGCTCTTCGGCGTAAGCGAGGACGGTTGCCGTCAAAAAGAAAAACGTCCCCGCGACGAGGAGCCTCCTTTCCCACGGCCCCCGCCTCGCCTCAAAGAACCCCCGCCTCGCCTCAAAGGGAGTCGCGTCCCGGGTCTCCATCGGCATGTCACCTGTTGAAAAAGGCATCGATAAAGTCTGCGATGGCCCTTCTCTCCTCTGGCTTTATCTTCTGGAAATGGATGCCGTATCGGAACGCCTTGTCCGCCAGGGCAAGCCTGTTCACGACGCGTCCTTCGATCCCCATCTCCTGCTTGATGTCGCCGCCCCTCTTGCTGGCGTACAAAAGGTTGAAGTTGATGAACAAGAGGGCGCCGGACGGGATCTCGCATTCCGATTTGATCGCCATGCCCTCCTCGCTCAGGTCGAACATGATCGTCTTCTTCTTTTCCCCACCGACGTGCATGGAGACGTCCATGGGTTCCCGGATCAGGTAGGTAACCGAAAAATCCACCCTGATCCTCTTGAACTTGCGCCTTTCGACACCCTGGTACGCTTCGTCCATGGCAGATCTTCCTTTCTCAAGGTTTTAGGCGGCCGATCCCAGCCTGTATCTACTTACAATCCAGCTCCATCATCTCCTTACCCGATTTGACGATAAAAATCTTGCTGCCTGATTCTTTACACTTCACCGGCTTGGCAATAAACTGATAGCCGTCA
>CAZCSY010000015.1:6934-12745 GCA_964501505.1 uncultured Planctomycetia bacterium | reverse complement strand
AAATTCAACTGAAAATTCAAACCCCTGGATCTCCCGGCCGTCATAAGCTCCGGCGATATAGGCCGCACCGTCTTCGAGGCTCAAGAGCTCGTCTTCGCTCTTGGGGTACCTTTGGTGTGACGCCTTAAAAGCTTCGCTGGCGGCGACAAGGGCCTCCAGCTGAGCCTTGGCCGCCTCATCGTTCGTCGTCCTTTTTCCCACCTTCAGGCTGTCGATCCAATCCCCAAAGACATCCCATGGTCTGACGCAGGTCAAAACGAAAAAGACGCACAAGAGTATCGACACGCCCGTCAACCGTCTGTTTCTTCTCATCTTGCCTCCGGCTCCTTACCCTCTGCTTTAGGGACCGTTCTCTCCGGCTCTGGGAAAAGGGGCCCTCCCCCTGTCTGCGCGCCCAGGGCATCCTCTTAAGTGAATTTTCTATACAGATTCAAGGTGGCCTGGGCGACGTCCTGACTCTTGAATCTCGTCTCGACCATCCTTCGGCCGGTGTTCCCGAGCCGCTCCCTCAGGTCATCATCGTTGAAGAGCTGGACGATATGCGCGGCGAGCTCCTCATACCCCTTCATGGGGACGACATAGCCGTTGACGCCGTTTTGAATGATCTCCGGCATCCCCCCGGCGTTCGTCACCACCATCGGCCGGCCGGACGCCATCGCCTCAAGCATGGTCAGGCCGAAAGGCTCAAAGGCCGTCGAGGGATAGATGCAGACCGAAGAAGCCGCATAGAGCATGGGCATCTCATCGAGATCATAGCTATCGATCAAGACGCTGTTTCTCAAGCCAAACTCTTTGACCAGATGGACGAGGTAGGCGATGTCTTTCTGCTGTGTCAAGCCCCAATCGATGATGTTCTTGGTCCCCGCCAGGACCAGCATGGCCTCCCGGACCTTTTCTTTGACCAGTTTCAAGGCCTTGATGCTGACGTCGCAGCCCTTTGCCAATCCCATGCGGGCCGGGTGAAAGAATATCTTCCTTCCTTTCAGTTGAGGATACTTTTCATATATGGGGCCCGGGTCGACGTCGGGGCGGAACATCTCGATATCGATGCCGTGGTGGACCGCCGTGACCTGCCGGTGGGAGCACCCGATCCCGATCAACTCTTTCTTGATAAAATGACTGACCGAAATGATATGCGTCCACTTGATCCTCCGCGTCAGCTCAAAAAACAGCTCATCATCCCAGACGTTATGGGCCGTCAGGATCAAAGGGATCCCCCTCTTCATGGCTAACGCCTCGAGGGCGCGCGCATGAGCTTTGCTGAAATAGTGCATGTTGTGGGCATGAAGGACATCGGGCTTATTCCGCTCGACGAAACGGTCAAACACCTCTTTGATCTCGTTTTCGATGCCGGCCAACCCCCTGCGCACCAACCAGTTTAGGTCCATGAGGGGCGCGCGGGAAATCTTGACCCCCCTGAATTCATCCTCGACCTTGCAATTCTCTGCGGTGCCGGTCAACAGGCTCACCGAATGCCCCATCTCGACAAAATGCGGCAGCAGAATGCTCAGGTGCGTCTCGACCCCTCCGATCAGGGGAGGAAATCCCCAATGCAGGTGGGCGATATTCAATTTTTTGCCGGAGGGTGTCATTTTCTTTTCCTCACAGATAGTAATTGCGTTCGTCCCTCAGCTTCCTGCGGAAGAGATGGGCCCTGTTGACAGTCACATCGCGGACCTTATCAAACACCCTGATCTTCACTTTCTTTTTGCGCCTCGAGACGATCCTGATGCGGACCTCATCATTCTTTGTCTCGATGATAACACGGTCCCTGCGCCAAACGAGCGAACAGCGGATCTCTTTCCAGGTCTTGGGCATGAAAGGGTTAACGCAAAGCTCGCCATCCTCCCTCTTCACTCCCGCGAAACCGCAGACGACGCACTGCCACACGCCTCCCAGCGAGGCCGCATGGATACCCTCGGCGGTATTGCCGTGGAGATTGCTGATGTCCGCGCGCAGGGCCACATTAAAAAATTGATACGCCTGACTGAGCGCGCCGACCTCGATCGCCATCAGGCAATGAATGGCCGCGCTTAAAGAAGACTTGTGCAGGGTTCTGTCGAGATAATACCAGAAATTGCTGTTTTTGGTCTTCTTTCCATAGGCACCGGAAAGCAGATAAAGCAGCATCAGGACGTCGGCCTGTTTGACAAGTTGTGTCTTATTGTAATCCCTAACCTTGATCCCGCGGGGCAGGAGAGGAATATTGTTTTCATCGTGGTAGAGGATCTCGACGGGACGTTTCCTGAAAAATCCGTCAAACTGCTCGATGACGCCGTCGCTTCTCACCCGGACCCAGAGGCGCGGCGCGATATGCTTCCATTGAAGGACCTCTGTTTCGGTCAGGTTTATCTTTGAACAAAGGGCCCGGTGCCGTCCTCTCTTATTCTTTTTAAGGTCAACATAGAGTTTGTGCGCCGCCAGCAGGTTCCACTTGGCGAGCATGTTGGTGTAGGCGTTGTTGTCGACGTTCTCGTGAAACTCATCCGGCCCGATGACATTCCTGATTTCGTACTTCCCTTTTTTGTTTTTGACGACGCGGCTCGCCCAAAACCTGGCCGTCTCCCATATCATCTCGGCACCGTAATTATTCATGAAATCCGAGTCGCCGGAGACGGCGGCGTAATGAGCGCACGCAAAAGCGATATCGGCGCTGATGTGGTGCTCCAGCTCATTGGTCCTGATCCGGATGACCTTGCGGTCCAAATCCCTGGCCCACGTGGGCGTCTCCTCCGCACCCGTTGCGGCGGATTCCCAGGGGAACATCGCCCCCCTGAACCCCTGGTCTCTGGCGATCTTCCTGGCCTGATCCAGGCGGCGATAGCGATACATCAGAATATTCCTGGCGACGTCCGGCAGGACATAAGCATAAAAAGGGAACAGAAATATCTCGGCGTCCCAGAAGATGTGTCCCCGGTACCCTTCGCCGCTCAATGTGCGCGCGCCGATACTGGAGAAGCCGTCGTCGGCCTGGGCACAGATGAGCAGATGATAAATATTGAAACGCAGGTTTTTTTGGATGTCGGCCGTTCCCCCGATGGCCACGTCAGCGATATCCCACGCCTTATGCCAGGCCGCCCTGTGCTGTTCGAGAAGGGTCTTAAAGGACGCCCTGACGGCCCTTCGAAAAGCGAGAGTCGATGCCTTTTGGGCCTTCTTAAGATCCCTTGCTCCTTCGGGACATGCGGTGATGGTAAAGATCTTCGTGAAGACAGCGGCCCGTCCTCTCTTCAACCTCACCTTCAAGACATCGTCCCTGGCAAAGACCTTCTTGGCGCCGACCGTATAGGTGAGGCCGCTGCGATAGATGGCCTGATGGCGCTTTTCAAGGGTCTCCAGCAGCATATATTGGGCGTGGTCTTCGTAGAATAATTCCTTGATGCGGAAGTGCCTCTTGTTGCCTTCTGAGACGATGCCGGCGTTATGGACAGAGACGTCGATACCGCTCTGCAGCTCGATCTCCGCCTCATCGTCCAGGGGCGTCAGGATGATCTGCATGACGCCTAACTGCTTGTCGTGACGTGAAACAAACTGGAGCGACTGATAGTCGTAGCGCCTGTTCTTGATATCGGCATAGACACTCCTCCTGAGGAGCAACCCCTCTTTCATGTTGAGGACCCTCTCGTGCTGAAGAATGTCCATGGCGGCGGCCCCGACCTTCTCGCCCTTAAGGATGAATTTAAAAAAGAAAGGGTTGGGCAGGTTGACCAGCTCGGCGACCTGAGAGGTCATACGGTCGTAAATGCCGGCGATATAGGTTCCGGGCTTGGCGCCGGGAGGTCTTTCTTCCAGGGTGCCCCGGGTACCCAGAGAGCCGTTGCCCAGAGAGAATTGACTTTCGCGGATATTCTGGATATCCCGGTCAAAGCCCTCCTCTCTGATGCACCAGAGATCTTCACCCTTGTAAGGGGCGTAATGGTCTTTCAAGGCGCTCTCCTCTCATTCTATCTTAAGGGTTAACGCACCATCGGGCAAGCCCTTAGTATCAAGCGCAGGAGGGTTCCCTTCGGTCGTCTCGACCGCAGCGTCCTATACGTATTCAATCTTTTTTTGAAACCATTTTTTGTACTGGAGGCGCAGGAAAAGCCAGATATAAGAAAAGTGAAAGCGACAAAAGACAGGAGTACTTGAATTGAGCCATTTAAATAGAATAATAAGAAATCGCCTCAAAAAAGAATGGTTCAGGCATGTGTCATAGCTGTAGACGATTAATTTTTTACGCCGCTCCTCATTGAGGAGGTTTCGTTCTGCGCAATAGTTATAAAGCGGCGTGTTCTTCAAGGGATAATAAATGGCCGTCTGAACGGCATCGGCGCGGATCCTCAGATTGAGCCAGAGGGTTTTTAGCATATCAAGAGCGCTTTCGTCGGGCAGGCCCACCATCATAAAAATATGCAGTTCCATCTTGCGCCTTTTGATCAAGGATGCGGCCGTGAGAATTGTTTTATTCGTCATCTTTCTCTTGAGCATTTTTTGGCGGTACTCCTGGGAGCCGCATTCTACGCCGATTTTTATATTGCGGCAACCGGCCCTGTAGAGGACATCGAGCAGCCTTTCGTTGAGGGCCATCTCCGGACGCAAAAGACAATGGAAAGGGATCTTTGGAAAATGCCGCGCGTAGAGATCACAGAATCTCTCCAACCATTTGGCATCCAGGGCAAATATGTCATCGAGAAAAATGATGAAGGAAAATTTATAGGTTTTTTTGCAATATTCAATCTCTTCGATGATGCGCTCCGGCGTCCGCATCCTCACATAATGTCTGCTGTTGGGGTATAATCTCTTCATGCTTTCGTTAGAGCAGTACGAGCAGTTAAAGGGGCAGCCTTTTCCTGCCAACATGGGCAGATGGTCGCCATACAGCTGCCCGGAATCCTTGGTGGATGTATCGATGGTCCTGTCGACAAAAGGTAATGTATCCAGATCGGTCATCCATTCCCGGGGGCGATTGTGGACGATCTTTCCGTCGCTGGTCCTAAAGCACAATCCTTTTACGGCAGCGGTTTTTTCGGGATCGAAAGACGATTCCAGGATCTCTTGCAGCAGGTGTTCCCCTTCGCCGATACAAACGTAGTCTATGCTCTCGAACATGAGGTAGTCTTCGGGGGCCAGAGAGGCGTGATGGCCGCCAACGATGATTTTGGGGCCAGGATAACGCGTCTTGAGGAACCTGGCACAATCGACAATGAAGCCGTAGTTCATATCGTAGGAGCTGAACCCGACCAGATCGGGAGAAAAATCGCGTATCTCTTTGTCTACTAATTCCTTATGTTTCTCGAATGAACCGTATGTAGAAACAATTATTTCCAGATAACGAACGGCATAACCGCAATTTTTTAAAAAAGCGCTCAAGGCTCCGATCTGCGCCTGAAAAGCGATGTGCGGAGCGAACATGATGAAAAGGACCCTTTTTTTCGTATCTCCTTGTGTTGTCATGTCGCTCCTGAGCGCGCCCTTGAGGCAAAACCGTTTCCTGCCCCACGTCCTGCCCCACGAAAGAAAAGGCCAGCAAAATCGTATGCCGGGAGGCTGTTTAAACGTCAGTGAAGCAATTATACCATTGCGCTATCCTGCTTGGCAATGACACAAAGGAACGCGGCCCCATGCCGTAATCCTTTTTATACTTTCGCGGCCAAAAAGCGCGGCCTTTGGATGACCTCAATGCCTCCTTCCAGATTCCACCTGGGCGAAGCTCAAGGACAGGCCGCGGATGGGTCTGGCCGCTCACGTATTCCGCCCACAGGGGAAGGCCGGGCTAAAGCCCGGGAGGGGCTTCCTTCTTTCAAAGGATCCCTGCCAACGGAAATGAGG
>CAZCSY010000015.1:0-6924 GCA_964501505.1 uncultured Planctomycetia bacterium | reverse complement strand
GGTACGGTCTAATAATAGGTTTCAGAAATAACTCCCGTCCTGCGAAGCTATGCGCAAAAAGAGCGTAGCCCGACAAAAAAAGCCAAGGCGATTTTCCTTGGCTTTTTTATAAATCGATCGTTTCAATAAAACAATTCAACAGAACTTATTTCTCTATCGCGGATCCTATATGCTCGCTGATTTTAAACCCGGATTTTAAACCCGCCTGCGTGCCTATCTTATCCAGGTGCAGATTGCAATAAAAATCGTGGTTATAAATACTCAGGATGTTCCTGCATCGGGGAAATTTGCACACCCGACCCTTACGTGAAACCTTGATCTTCTTCATGTCGGTTCCTCCCCTAAAAAAGAAGTCTTCGGCACGCACGTCCTATCATGGTTACGCCGTGTCCGCTCTTTTACGATAAGGTACCCCATAAAGCGAAACATCGCATTCCACAAGCGCAGCCTGAGAAATGAAAATACCCGTGTCCTCGGCGCCTAAGCGCGGATAATCAAGCGCACGGATAGATTCATGATCTATCCCGACTCACTCCTTCGGGATGACGCGCACATTGACCGCACGCGGCCCTTTTTCTGATTTTTCTACGTCAAACTCCACTGCCTGATCCATTGTTAAATCGCTGAACTTGGCATCAACCACACTGCCCTGATGGAAAAAGACTTCCCTGCCGTCGGTATCGCTGATAAAACCAAAACCTCTGTCGGTGATCAACTTCTTTATTTTACCTGTATGCACCCTCAACCTCCGGATAGTGGAAAAAACAGGGCCCGGCACTTATAATGCCGGGCCCTATTCAGTTTTAAGGTTACAACTTGACGACGTTGGTCGCCTGTTCGCCTTTAGGGCCTTTTTCGATTTCAAATTCGACTTGCTGGCCTTCGGCTAAAGACTTGTATCCTTCACCCTGGATTGACGAATGATGAACAAACACATCCTTGCCATTCTCAGGCGTAATGAATCCATAGCCTTTTTGATCGCTGAACCATTTTACTGATCCTTTTGCCATTGCTTGCTACCTCCTTTTCTTGAAAGATTATAGTAAAGCCCGTCAGAAATCTACATCACCTTTACCTGCTAGATCTCACGACGTCTAACGAGGCAAACAATGACAGCAACAAAAAAACCGCAAGGTTAGATCTCCTTATCCTTGCGGCCTTAGATTTCTAATCTTTTACTACGCGCTTAGTGTAGCACATTCCCCTGATTTGTCAATATAAATAAATTTTCAGGCTATTAGAGATAGATTTTGTGTCCGTCATTTTCCGGAAAGGTGAACGAACAATTTTGAGAATAAAAGAATTATGATGGCGAGAATGATGGCTCCGACGGCGGCACCACGCACAAAAAATGACACAAAGGCAGCAGAAAACAGGATAACAACAATGGGGCTTTTAAACGGCGAAATAAAAACATCAAATCCACGTTTTTTCTTATCGCTAATTTCGTTAACCCCATATTGTTCGATTCTTCTTTTTGCCTCTGTAACAACGCCCAGAACATAATGACTTTATCCGCCGGATAATCCATTTGGTCTTTATTTTTTTAAATTATTTTTGAGAATTCAATTTTTTTAATTCTTCTATAACTTGATCAATTTTTGAAATAATAATCCATGGTAAAAATAGCCACATAACTCCTAAAATAAGACCGATAATCCATGCAACCACAACAAGAATTTCTATCATTTCACACCTCCTAGTTTGATAATTCTAGCACCCTCCAAGCAACCCAATCCAACGGAACATTTCCGATATATGTCCTGGCGCTGGTCAAAATGCGGTCAGGACTCTCAAGAACATCAAGAGGGATACGAACTGTTATTTCTCTTGCCTTGCGATTTATTGTGATGGCGCGTTTGTCAATAATTTTATCCTGATCCAGAATTTTTTGTTCAACCGCACCAAATTTAATATGAATCTTCGGCATCCGGGCAAAATCTTTATCCTTTTTATAGCCAAAGGCATATATCGAAAACCCAACGGCCTTCCCTAAGGGGCGTGAAAGTTTAACAGTAAAGACAAGTTTTCCATCTTCTGATTTAACAGACGTTGATTCAACGCCAACAAAAGAAGCTTTTTCTTCTTCAAGAAGTTGTTCCGGTTCTCGGCTCAAATCTTCCTTCCGATTCTCAACGAGCGGAACAAACGAAGACTCATCCTTCAACGTCACAACAGGATAATCGCCGAACAATTCATTAGACCGTATAAATAGCCGGAGATACCTGGGGCTGGATTGATATTGGGACCGATGTTCTTTGAGCGCTTCGTGCTTTTTGACTACTTCCTGTTGTGATAAATTCAGCCTTTGCCATTCAACAGTATCCTTAAGAAAAGAGGGCGGCAGAAGTTCTGCTTGAGGATCATATTTCACGGGCTGTGGCCAGTTTATATAATGCACAAGATAAGGGTACAGAATGGGCTTTATCTCCCCTTCCATATCCCATAGGGCTATACGGGTAAATAAATATAAGGAGCGATGATCGGGATTATGATCAAAGGGATGAGACAAGAATATTTTTGTGGGCCTGAATTCCTGTATGACTGTCTTGATATCCTTTAATATCTCATCTCCCTTATAGGCAGCACCCGGACGTAGCGCGCTGGAATACGGAACTTTATTCACCCGAGTCAGCATGCTTTCAGCCGGCGGCCTGTCGCCCCAGTGGGAATACCAAATTTCCAGAGTGCGAAAATCAGGATACCCCAAAAAAGTGAGATTCTCTTCTGTAAGTCCGATCTTCTTTGCTGCGGCGACAGCCTCGTCATGACGAAGGAGGCCCATGCCTTGCACAGCCTTGGGCATGATAACGGGATGTTTTCTATAAACAAGAAACGCCCATTGATTATTGTCTCCGTACGTGAGAAAGACTATCCTGATAGGAAGATTCCTTTTCATGGCTTCCTGAATGACCCCGCCGCATGCCAGCATCTCATCATCGGGATGCGGGGCAAGGATGAGAATGCGGTCATTTGATGCAAAATTTATTTCCGGATATCCCACGCTTTTTTGTTTTGGAAACATCCAAAACCTCCCTATGACAAATAGTGCAATACCCAGCGCCGCGGCGAGAGCAATGTGCCTTCTATAATCCAATATTGATTTCATGCGTCCCCTCCTAATTTTTTCCCAAATACATAAAAGGGGGCATCTTTCCCTGTCCGGTATTTCAGATAAGATCTTTTTGATTCATGCAATAACTCAAAGCCTGCTTTCAGGAAAAATACTTTTGCGCCTTCAGACATGGTCCCGAAATGAACACCGGCAACATTCTGCCCTTTGAGAAAATCCATATAATGCTCGATGAGTCTGCGCCCCAATTGGCGGCCTCGATGACCTTTATCGATATTTATATGCAACATAGCGGGATACTCCGTGGAGAAACGTGGAACATGAAATTCCCCCTTTAGCGCGCTCGCGGCGATATGGATAAAGAAACGCCACGCTCTCGCCCTGAAAAAAAAGCCTCTCCAGAAAGCTTTTGCGATCAATTTCGGCAAGATCTGTTTCGAAAACACCTTCTCCATCCGCGGCACATCCTGAGTGCCGATGATATACCCTACGACCTGATCGTCTTTTACGGCGGCGAGACACGATGCCGGCTCATGATCCGTATAATAAAGCGTCAGCGCGTCGGCTAAAATCTCATCGTCATCAATAAATAATCTTCGGTCTTCTTCCAGGAATGATGTTGCACAGCTGATCCTGCGGACCCCATCCCTGTCTTTACTATCAAATCTTCTGATAACTATTTCAGACAATTTACTCGACCTCTTTTGTTTGCATATCTGACAAAACGTGCTCCCTCATGACCATCGTGTAGCCCAATCCTCCCAGCCCCTTTATTTTGACCGGTACGCGTGGATCGTCCCTGCTTATCCATATCTCGAATTTACTCGGAGTGCTCGTAAAATGATATGTCATGAATTTTCCGGCGGGGACCGTGATTTCGTCAAAAGACGCCAACCGGATCGTAAACTCCTCCGGGAACCGCGCTTTGATTTCCCAGCCGATATAAAGATATGCTATGGTTCTCAGATAAAAAGGCAGAAGAACGGCATTATGAAGAGGGCCGTCTTTCTGGAAGACGTATTGTTTCACCTTCTTGCCGGCCTTGAATTTATCGATAGTGAGCAAAAACTTATTTTGATCATATTGCTCAACCAGATATTCCTTGCTTAACCACATGGAAACATCCCGTTCAACTTTTACAGGTAAATAGCTCTGTGAGTCACTATATATCTTCTCCGTATCATCAAAGCCCATCATCTGCGTTCTGAAAGTTACACAATCCAATTTTTGGCCATCAATGACAACCTCGCCCAAATCATCATATTCTGCCCTGCCGACCGGGGATACATCATAAACGATCTTCTCCCCTTTATGGCTCATAGCCATAACCCAGTCCGGAGTCAAACAAAGACAGGGAATGCCTATGAGAAACATACATGGCAGTTTCCTGAACAATGTGTAAAAGGCGCTCATGGTCGGGCCCGATTTCTTCTTTTTTTAATGAACCGTAATGTAAAAAAATAGAATATTACGGACAAAAATAAACCTAAGACAAGGCTGCCCACAAAAAGCGGATAATAGAAATGAAGCATATCCTTAAATCTGATCCCCTTAAAAGTAGCCAGGTTTAACGGCGCGTACTGAGGCCCCAAGATCAATCTCCCGATGTTATATCCCGCCCAAGTGATGAACGGCACGGTCGGCGGCAAGGAGATATTGGTCCCTACCAAAATGGCGATCTTGTTGGCTCGCGGAATGAAAAAAGCAAAAATAACGCAAAGAAGTGTATGAAATCAATAAAGCGGCAAGACAGCAATGATCACCCCGATAGAAATCCCCAAGGCTATTTCTGGCGGTGTGGTATTAAGCTTTAGCAGCTTAACAAAAATTTCTTTAAATTTTGCTTTCAAAATCATCACCTGCTTGCGATCATTTTCTCAAACAAATCTTCCGTGTCGCTACGGCGGCAAAGTTCTCTTTTTGGATTCATCACGGCTGCTGACCCTGCGGCTATGCCGAATTGGACAGACTCACGTAATGATTTGCCGCGCGATAAAGCAAGGACAATCCCGGCCACCATGCTGTCTCCTGCGCCGACTTTACTCACAATGGGGACGGTTGGAGAACGAAAATGTTCAAGCCCGTCTCTTGTTACCATGATGGCTCCTGCCGGCCCCAAGGAGATTACAACGACCTCGCTCTGCTCTTCTTTGATAAATTTCATGGCCGCTTCTTCCAATTGTGACTCGTTTTTGATTTCTGTCTTTGTCAATTCCTGAAGCTCGCGCATATTGGGCTTGAGTAAATACACTCCGGAACGGGCAGCCAAACGAAGGGCCTCACCGGAGGTATCCACGATAATACGAGCTCCCATTTCTTTGGCAATACTTGCCGCCGTGGCAAAAAAATCATCCGGGACCCCGGGCGCAAGGCTGCCGCTCGCTACGACGTAAGCTGGTTGTGGAGTGACTTTTGAAAGTTTATCAAGACACATCTTCCATTCTTTCTCTTTTAATCGAGGTCCGGGTAGATTAAAACGGAATTGTTGACCGGTCGCCTCCTCGATAACTATCAAATTCTCTCGCGTCAGTCCCGATATCCGGATCGGCTGGTGACGGATGCCTTCTTCATCAAGCAGTTGCTCAAGCATCTTCCCGTATAACCCGCCGGAAACATACAAAGCCAACGATCCTCCTCCCAATCTCTTTATGGCCCGGGATACATTGATGCCTCCTCCCCCGGCTTCATAAAATGGGTCTTTACACCGCAATTTATCATCAGGAACAACACGATCTACGCTCGAACTGGCATCAACGGAAGGATTAATGGTCAACGTGACTATCATTATATTAATTTCTCCTTACTTGTTACTTAAATTCTTTCTTTGATCGGCAACAGGTTCGGTTGCCCCATTGATCCTTTATGCGCTAGCCAGATAATATGATTTCAACGGCTTCTTTGAGATACAAAAGGCGCTGTTAGTATCCCAGCGTCTTTGTGTTGTGCCTTATCTTAATTTTTGACCGAAATATTTCATTTAAATCCTTTCATAGGGGAATTACATTTTAGTCCCAATAGGTCATTACGACAACTATAAATATCCCCAGGGGATTAGGTTCAAATATTCCATCCAAAATCCCTCCGATAACCGCCCAAAATCCCTCCGATAGGCACTGATTGCCGCTAATAATTGCTGTCGAAAAGAAAAGAGACAGGAAACTGATGCTGGATTGAACGTCGCGATCGCCGACGCCAGGACGAGAAAATCAATAATGCCCTAACTCTTTGGCGTAGCAAGAGATAAAAACAACCCTGAAGAGCGATGCTCATCAGGATTGTTTTTATCTCCCGCGGTGGATTTCGAAAGAATGAAGCAGTTGCCCCCGCGGCGCCGATGGGAAAGCGCCGTCGCCACAGGGACTGCCCTAAATAACAAAAGGGCCCGCTAAAGATAGCGGGTCTTTTTGCCAGATTGAAGAAGTGGTTGTCCCGCTGTGATTTCGCCTGAGAAAACGGCGAAATCGAACACAGCGGGACACAGTGACGTACACCGTAGGTCCGCCGTCTTTCGGCGGGCCGTCTACGAATAGACCCCGCCCCGGCCGGCGCTTGCCCGGCGGCCCGTCAACACCTTGCATCCCTTGACGCCCGTTTTAACGACCGCTATCTTTCCGCTTTGAGTAACACTCTTTGCAGTAAATAGGACGGTCTCCGCTAGGTTTAAAAGGAACTTCACACTCTTTCTTGCACTCTGAACAGATCGCCTTATGCATCTCCCGCGGCTGCCTCCCATATCCGCCCTGAAAACCCATTTTCCCTCCTCCTTGTAAGTACCTGTCTTAAGGTACTAGGTTAAAGAACTCTTTTCATGACATGCGTAAGATCCAAAGCGAAACGATGAAAGAACAGCG
>CAZCSY010000014.1:20991-25530 GCA_964501505.1 uncultured Planctomycetia bacterium | reverse complement strand
AAGAGACCACCGCCAAAAAGAAAGAGGCGATCGGCTCAATGATGAAACGTTCGAACTCATTGAGTTGTATCGGAATTCCGTACGTATCAACGGCATCTCTTCTCTGGGACGCCGTTATATTAAACCTCTCCCTCAGGGCTTCGAAGCCGCCCCGTTGTTCTCCTGTGGCATATAAACCAATAAGGTAGAAAACAAGTGGGCCGATGATATTGAGTCTCGGAACGATGCGCGAGATTCGATAAATTTTCTCTTCCATCCACTCTCTTCGAAACACCTCAAAGTCCTGACCGGAGCCGCTTTCTTCATGAATCTTGCGGATTAAAGGCTCCAGCCGTTCCAGCGCCTCCCTGGGATGGAAATGGCGACTTGTGACAATGGCTTTTCTGAAATATCTTATTCCAACATATATTTTATAGATGCCCTTGAAGGGCAAGCTTGATGCCCACATAACAAAATTGGCAAGAGGCCCTATCCATGTATATAGGTAATCGTACCATCTCTTCCTGGTGCTGAACGACGTGGTGGCGATATAACGAGTAAAGGCAAGGAGCAATAACGGCAAGGAGAGCCAAATCAAAACGACGCCTCCTCCGATAACCGCAACGAGAGGCCCGAGGGTCCGTCTTTCCCTGGCCTCCAGGAATAGATTGTAAATCCAATTATTCTTGGAATGCTCTTTTTGGTGTATCTCGAAATATTCCTCGATGCCGCTCACGCCGTCTTTGTTGTATTGTCTCTGCGTCACCGGCGCGAAGCGGCTCCTTCTCTCCTTGACCACCTCGCCCTGGAAGAAGAGCTTGGCATCTTTGGCAAAGGTATAGACGCTTCCATCGCTCAAGGTAACCCTGCCTTGGCGCAGTGCTTCCTCAGGGGGGCCTTGTGCCTTCTGGGCCATGAACAACCGCTTGTCAGCGCCAAAGTAGGTCCCCTGCAGACCATCGACAAAGTTGCCAAGCTTATCGTTTAATCCCTTGCTTTCATAATTATCGGCAACGAGCATATAACCCGGCGCATCCGGGAACATAATCGTCGTATGGTGCATGGTCCTTCCGGTCAACCTGCTCTTACCGAAGCGTAAATGAGCGAAATCCGTAAACGCATTCCGTTTGTTATCAACAATGTCAGTCTTTTCGGCTATGACGAATTCATCGAAGAAGGTCTCCTTCTCATAATAAACGCCCGGCCGCGCAATTCTCCCCCACGGAAACGTATCTTTGGACACCTGACTCAGGAGGCGGCCGTCGGCACGGAGGGTTATCCGGACGATGTCCCTCTTGTTTTCGCGTTTATCCTCATTGCAGTAAACAAAGGTGCCGTTTTCAGCGACCAAATCAAATACCCTAGCCACCCAATCGCTCTTCTCCCATTCGCCTGAGACGTAGTTCGTGGAACTCAGGCTCTCTTCCATATTTTTTCCGGGCTTGTAAGGGAACGTGTAACTTTCTTTTCCATAGCCAAAGTGCAGGGGGCCGGCTTCGGTCGCGCTCAGGATCTCGGTGTTATAGAGAGCGAACATCACCCAAAGGGGATCGCTGATGATCTTTCCTTTTTCATCCAAATCAAAGCCATCAAGCCTCAACAACAGCTTTCCTTCTCCGCTCTTTCCGATCTTGTATCTCTCCCGCATCAGGCGGAGTAATGTAAGGTCAGCGAATTTATCCTGAAGGATCGCATAGTTGCCCTTGATAAGATCTTTGTCTTCCTCAAGAGGCAAGGCGATCCGATCGCTCAGCGTTGTCACATCGAACAGAAATACCCTTTCCCGGGAAGGTTCACTGACCTTATCACTGTCTGAAGCGGTATATTTATTCTTGAAATGAGCAATATAGGAGTCTTCAGAAACGGCAATATTGAGCGGATACCAGCCATTGTCTTTGTCCTTCACCGCCACGACAGACTTTTGCCCGATACCATAAGCATCGAAACCGAACACATAAATCTGCAGGATCGGCTGCTCCAACGCGCGATCCCGATAAAATGTCTGGATTTTTACATTACCCTGGAAATCACGATAGGCTCTGTAGAACAGCCTGAAGCTTTCTTTCTGGCCCGCTTCGTCTTTATAAAAAATAACGTCATTATTGGAAACGATCAGCCCCTGCTCCCAATCGATGCTCTCAAGTTCACCTGAACCGATCGTCGCCTGGTGTGTCTTGCCGTTATAAATGATATAGGTGGTGACCGGCTCGGCGGAAATTTCAAAGGCCTTGAGCAAGCCGGGCAGATATGTCCTGCTCTTCTCAAAGAGCTCTTGCACAGCTTCCCGGTAGGTCTTTTCTGACGACAAGGATAAGAGCCTGTCTCTATCGGCCGTGCTCAGGTCTTGCGACAAGGTAAGGGCCTTTCGATCGGTGTCGTAGTATATCTTTTCCTTGAGGTCCCCGGGGAAGGTCAATCCGGCGGGCCATTGTTCAAGGCTGACGGCGGGATAATAGCTAAACTTCTCCGTTCGCTCCGCTTTGAGCCGCATGATATCTTCAAAGTTGTCGACCATCCATCTCCAGTCGTGGCCGAAGAGACCGTTCTTGCGCAAATGCTGCCTTTCGGCCCAATAGCCCTGCTGTTTGTCCTGGACATCGACGAAGAGCAAGAACTTGTAGAGATCGATGGTCAGCTTCTTGCGCGACTCGAGGGAGTCCTGCCAGATGATCTTCAGTGCCTTTTTCTGCGCCTCCGGCAGGCTGGATTTCTGAATCCGGCTTTCCGCGTCCTTCCTGAAGACGACCTCCATCGTCCCGATCTCTTCAAAGAAAACATTCCATGAAGAATCCTGTTTGCCCAAAATGTGCTCTACGTCCTGTCTCGCGGTCACTCTATGAAGATGGAATGTGAGGGCCACGGGCGTCAACAGCTCGGGCCCCTCCTTTTTCAAGTCGAACCGCAAGCTGATGTCCTTGCCTCTATGTTGGGTTGCGATATCAACCAACCGTCCCTTGGAGATCTTGACCGACGGGACATCCTCATTGCGGAAGGCCTGGTAGGAGTGGACGAGAGAATTACCGGCAGGGTTCAAGAGGTCAATCCGCGTCCACGACAAGTGTTCCGACTGAGGAACCTTGTAACCCTCTTTCTGCAGGAAGTCGAGGATGGCCTGAATGTCCTTGATGACCCGGGCGCCGTTCTTGCGGGGCACATTTTCTTTAATGTCCTGGTCGCGGTCAAAAGCACCGGCCAGCTTGTCCATCTCGATAGCCTCGGACTCGGCGATCTTCTGGACAACCGCAAAGTCCCCATCCTCCCTCTTGGAGACGACGAAGGCGCCGGCTTTGTCGCCGCCCAGCGCCTCCACCGGCACCTCGAACAGGCCCCGGTTGAACTTGATCTTGATAAAGCTGCCGTCGCGCGCGACGCCGTATTCTTCATCGAAGCCGCCCAACATGTCAAACTCTCTGAAGAGCGTGAAGATAATCGGGGCACGCGCCGGGTCCTTGAAGAAGAGTTTATGATCGCCTTCGCCGATGATCCAGCTGATCTGGCGCTCGGGCGTCAAATCCCAATCGGTCCTGGTGACGCCCTTGAAGGCGCGCAGGATCTGACTGTCATCCTTCGCTTCGGCGAACAACTTCCTCTCTTCAGGCGTCAGATCCCGCCCTCTTTCACCGGCGTCCACAAGGGCTCTAACGATATTGCCGTCGTTGTCGCGGTAGACCCTCAAGGCCTCGTCGCCTTCGTTGTTCACGCCGAAGATACGCTCGGACTTGCTGCCCTTCTCTTTGCTGTAGCTGAAGTGCTCGATCACGTTGATCTTGGTGTCCTTAAAGTGCGTCTTGGCTATCCGGAGGGCGACCAGCTTCAGCTCGGGGGCCGGCTTATAAACCCCGCCTTCTTCGACGAGCGAATAGATGAAGGAGACATCCGGGGTCATGATCCGCTCGTAGTCGATCTTCTCCATCTTCTTGCTCAGGTAGATGCGCCCTGCATCCTTGCCGTCCGCGCCCACCACGGCCACGCGCGCCTGGGCATCCAGCAACTCGTCCCGTTCGGCGATGACGTCGGCCGGCTTCTGGTAATAGCCCCTGCCGAGGTCCTGGCGAACCACGAGCCAGTTGTTCTGGCGGATGCTGTCCAGGGCCTTCTCGCCCCAGGCGTTGAGCTCAAGATAGACCGGCTTGCCGTCCAGCCCCTGCGTGTTGCTGATGCGCAGGATGCGGCGGCCCTGATCATCCTTCATGCTGGCGTCCAGCCACATGCCGTTCAGCCCTGCCTTGCTGCTCAGGCGCGCGATGTCACTCTGAGTCAGCGGCACGCCGAGCTTGCCGGCCTTGACATCCACCTGGCCGGAGTAACCGGCCACCGGCTCGCCGCCCACGGTCATCTTCCCGTTCAAGAAGGCCGCCCGTGTTTTCACGGCCTCACTCGGCACATACACCGGCACCCTGTCCTTGTTGGCGCCAACCGCCAGAGGCGCGTATACCTTATCCGCCTTGGCCACGGGTATGGTCAACACGTATTCGGTACCGGGGTTCTTGCGGACCACTTCGGTCCACTGCAAGTCAAGTTCCTTATGCTGGGCCACCATCTCGACCTCGGTCATAAAGC
>CAZCSY010000014.1:0-20981 GCA_964501505.1 uncultured Planctomycetia bacterium | reverse complement strand
CGGGAGCCGGAGGCAAGCGGCACCACATAGTGCGTCGCGGCAAGGTCGTTGAGGTATTTGACGGCCTTGAGGCCCGGCTCATAGACACCGGCCGGGACGCCAAGATCGTTCTTCAGGATCTCATAGCGCACCAGCTTGCCCGTCTCATCCACAGGGATGGAGCGCAATCTGCCCTGCTTGATGAGAGAGGTGAACTGCGCCTTGGTGATCGGCTCGTGCCACGCCCCGAAGACCGGGCCATAACCTTCCATGTGCTGTTTGACCCTCTCGAGCCCTTGCAGACCCATCTCCACGACAGCCGGATACGGCGTATCGTTGCCCGGCTTGCCGGGTAGGATCAAAAGAGTCCTGTAGTCCGGCTTGCCGGTCGCGCGGTCAATAGAGGTAAGGGGCAACTTCTTACCATCGATCTCAATGTAGATCCGTTTGTCGGCCGAAAGTTTGAACCCAGTCTCCAGGGCCTCCTTCGTCAACGCGCCGCGGTCTATCAGCTGCTCGGCGGATATGATACTGGAGTAGTTGTCCTGCGTGACCGGACCCGGGAGCGTGCCGGACAGATAATTGACGATGCCCAGGCCGCTCAAGTACTTCGTGCTCAGTTCATGCGCCCTCGGGCCCCAGATGAAGAGGTTGCCGTCCAAGGTCACGTCCACGTTGTCCCCGGCGAGCATCTCGGGAATGCCTGAGGCCTTCGGCGTGCCCTGGAAAGCGTGGGGCATCTGTTCACGGATATTCTGTATAGGATCGCCGGTAAGTCTTTTGCCGGTGATGTTGCCGTCCGCGCCATACAGCTTCTTGTAGGGGTCCGTATCGGTCTTGACGCGGACAGGCACGCTCAACCGGAAGCTGTCCAAAGTCTCTGTCGCGCCCGCCCAGACAGGATTCCAGCTGACCTCAAGGTCCTGTTCCAGGAGCGGGATAGCGCCGCCCAGGCCGATCGTGCCCTTGGTGATATCATACTTCTGATTGTATTCGCCACCGGTCTCCAGATAGACGTCATCCGTCAGGTTGAAGCGCAGCTGGCTGCGCGCAAAACTCGCGTCGTCCGTACCGTAACCGCCCTCAAGGGAGAAGCGGCCGAAATCACCGAGTTGGAGGTCCGTCCGGCCGCCGAAAATGTCGTGCGCCCCCTTCGTCCACGCACTGGTATCGGTCTGTCTCCTATAGAAAGCGCTCACCTCTGTCTGTGTCTGGGGATTGTAATAACCGAATGACCCGCCGATGCGCCAGAGACTTTCGTTGACACCCAGGTCAACAGGGATATCGATCAGGGAACCAGTGCTATCGTGGCCCATGACCTGGTTCGACTGACGGGCATCGGTCGACACCTGTCCGCCGCTCAGCTCAAAGAAATAATTGCTGGACATCTGGTCTCTCAACGTCAGATGCTGAGATAGGATATCACTGTCTTCGTGGCCGAAGCCCTTGTCCAGATAACCGAAGTAGCTGCCGGTGATGTCGTGCGTGGAGCCATCATAAAGATTGAGGGTCGGGTTCTCCAATAACTGCAGCCGGTACGCTGTGTATTCGTCCGGCGCGACATACGGGCCGCGGTCAAGGAAGTGATACCTCTTGGCATACCCGATGCCGAAGAGATTGCTCAACCTTTCGGTGTCGGTCCTGAACCACGCCATAGACTGGCGCGCGCTTGTACCCTGCGTCAGTTCTCCCGCCCACGTGCTCACGTCGACCTTGGTCGAACCAAGATCGAATATGCCGGTGACCACCGCCGAGCCGCCCAACCGGCTCTGGTTTACGAAGGTCGCGAGCTCTCCCCTGGGGTTCTCGGCGCGGATGAGGACATCCAGGTCATCATCCGTAAGGACGAAGCTGTTCGGATACCTGGCCTTGAACTCCCGGGCCTGTTTGAGAAGATCTTTCTTGGCTTCATGCACCGCATCCAGACGGTTCCTGTCGAGGATCGCCGTGCGGGCCCTGCTCTCTTCGGCATCCACCAGTTGCTGCCGGGCCCCTTTGAAGCGATCGAGGTTTTCCATCGCCCCCTCCACCGTCTTAAGATCCGCGTCCAGCTTCTTCTGCAGGGCCGCCGTATCGATGGCCGCCGTCTCCGACCTCAAGAAGTCCTGTGCCTTGGTGATGGCCGCCTGGCGGTTGTCGCGGTAGGCCTGAGCCGCAACAAGCTTATCGTTCAATGTGCTCCGATGGGCTTGGGTGCCCGGAATCAACGTGTTCTGCAGGCTGTCCGCCCTCTGGAGCGCGTCCAGATAACGCCAACCCCAATAATCAATCGCCCTCTGCCGTTGAGCCGCCTGCTGCGGGGGGAGGTCGACGCCGTTGCCCAACTGAGTCGCGTCATAGAACCTCCAAAGCAGCCACAGCTCCGACCAAGGCGTGTATCCTTCAAGAGATACAGGAGCAATGGCCGGCAGGTCCGCATTGATAGCACCGATCTGGCCGTTGATATTGGGCGTCAGCGTCTGCTGAATATGCGTCACCTCGCCGGACAGAGGCGGAGTCGTCTTCAATAACGCCAACTCCTGATTCAATGCCGCCATATCGCTATCGGCCTGGCTGATCTGACTATTGAAATCGCTGATGCCGTCTTCAGCCAGCGCGGCCTTGTCGATAGCGTACTGTACGCCCAACCTGGCATCCTTAAGCCTTTCCTGCGCCAAAGTGAGCTCGATCCCCGAAATCTGCTTTGTCTTATTGACCATCGTTGCGGAATCATCGCCCCGCTTTATGGCAGACAGGGAATCAATGTAGGCGATCCTTTTTTGCAGATTCTGGACCCCCAGGCGGGCGGAGTGTAAATCAAACAACACGCCGATCTCCGCTTCAGGATCCTGCGTCACGAGTTGATTGAGATAGGCCTTAGCCTCATCGCGCTGTTTGTACAACCTAGCAAGCTCTAAGAGCCCCGAGTTTGCCAGCTCGCCATAGTAGGCATTGAGGCCGAGATTGCTGTAATCCAGCCAATAGTTGGACTGCACCAACAGATCCCTTCTCTTCTGGTCCACTTCCTGGATCTGCGTCTCCAGCGCCTGAATATCGGCCTGGATCTTCTGCGTCTCGCTGTCCAGGTTTGTCAGCGCGTTGAGCTCCATCTGTCTGGTGGTCGGCAGCACCGAGACACGCTGGCCCTGATTGTCGATGATAGAGTATACACCGTTCTCTTCCTGCACCACACCGGCGGCATAAAGCTGACCCTGATCATCCACGTAGCCTGGTGAGAGCAAAATGTTCTGCAGGTTCTGCATCTCTTTGAGCGTCTGTTCCTGCTGCCGGATGATCCATTCGAAGCCGAGTTTCGTATCCAGGTCGATACGGACGTTCTCGGCGACTTCAGGCAGTTCGCTGTACAGCTTGCCGGCGGATTGGACGCCCTGAACCCTGATATTCTGGGCCATTTCCGCGAACCTTTTCAGATTCACGAGGTAGCTCAAATAGGCCTGGTCTTGCAGGAAAGGCTCTTCCGGGACGAGCGGTGCGACCACAGACCGAACCTCTCCTGACGGGGTGAGCGAACCCTTCACGATGCCGCCTACCGGAGGCGTAACGTGGGGGATCTTCTCTCCGGTCTTGCTGTCGATCTCGAGACCGAAGAGGTTCTTGTCCTCCATTCGCGCGTCTCTGGCATACTCGACGATGCCGGGCACCAGGGTCGTCTGCCCGTCTTTGGTCACGCCCTGGGCCACATACGGCTCACCGAAGGCGACCGTCGGGGCGGGCAGGTCGTCCTTCTTTTCGACCGTCACGCAGTCGTTGCCGAAGTAAACGGTCATCGGCTCCTGCAGTTTCTGGACTTTGAGACCGGCCATCTCGTTGGCATTATAGAAAGCATACGTGAACGGCCGTTCGCTCCTGAAGGTGTAGACGATGGCTTCCGGCACCTGAACCGTCCGCTCGTCAATGAACGCAAACTTCTTGCCGTTATTTTCATAGAGGCTGTTGTGCGTATAGCGGGCGTCATAGGTAATGACTTTGTCCTGTTCCAGGGCGGTCTTCAAACCGGCTATCTTGACTTGCGTTCCCTTGGGCAGGGTCTGGATCGATTTCGGCCTGTCGTTCTCTTCCAGGACAAAGTGGTAGGACGGGCCGTTGACCACCTGCTGCACGATCCTTTTGCCGGTCCGGCCTTTTTCCATAAAGTGCTGGATCAGGGCCATCTGGCCGCCCGGGATCACGATGTTGCCCGTGTGCGGATTGACAGGCACGACGTCCCTGGAAATCTCGACCTTGCCGTCCGCGGTCACGCGGTATGCGTTGCCCGTCATCTGCGGGACCGTCCTCCAGACCACCGGCGGGATATCGTTGATCGTCGGGTACGGGAGGATCGCGCCGGTCTTCGGGTCCACCTCAAGACCGAACTTGCTGACGTTTTCCATATACGTGTTCGTGCGCGTCAGGTCGATGAGGCCGGGCACCTTGTAGACGCCCTCCTCCATCCAGGCGCCTGTATCCTGCAGGAAGGTCTGGGTCTCCAGACCCTTGTTCTTCACCAGTGCCTCAGGCGTGTTGGCAAAGTACATCGGCGCCTTCAGGACCACCGTAGTCTGGTGTGTCTGCCTGTTGTATTTGATCAATTGCTGCTCTTCGTCGACCCTCTTCACGAGGTAGTCGATGTCGGGGTCGGTGTTCAGCAGGGCGTCCCTCATAAAGGCCTTCTGCCTGTCCCCGTAGATGACGACGGCGGTGTAGTTCCTCTTCTCTCCCTTCACGACGTGGTTGGCGAGGAACGGCGTCAGGTCTTCCAGGAGGTTGGTCACGTTGATGAACGTCTTGGTCTTGGTAGCACCGAAGCCGTTGGCGTCTCCGGAGAACTCGGGGAACATGATCATGTCGCCCCAGTCGACGCTGATCAGCTTGAAGTGATCGCCGAAGAAGGTGATCTTGGTCGGGCTGATCCGAATGATCCCCAAATTAAGCCCTTCGGTGAACCAATTCTTGTCGGTGACGAGGATGCCGCCACGGCCGCGCATCTCCTTCATGCGGGGCTGTTGGACCACGTTCAGGGCCGCGTCCACAAGGGCAACCCAGGCCAGAGGCGAAATGGTCGAGACGCTGCCTGCGTTGATCTTGTCGACGATGCCCCAACCCACATTGATGAGCTCGGAGATCGCGCCCAGCTCGCCGCCCAGGTTGACGCCGATCCTCCAGTCCCCGCCGCCGAAGCTGAAGAGCGACGATGAGAGTTCGTTCAAACCGACGTACAAGGCCAAAAGCTCTTCCTTCTTGAACTGGCCTTCCCTCTTGTACGCGTTAAACACCTTCGCTTTCAGGGTCAACAGGTCCTGCGCCGCCTTCAGGAAGTCTTTTTCCGTCGCCCACACGCCCAGGAGCCCTTTGTCCACCGGTGTGAATTTCGTGAAGTCCAGAGCCTCCGGGCTCATCGTGACGGGTCCCCTGTTCTCCAGCTCCGTCGTGAAAGGATTGTCGCCCATCTGCGCGATCCGATAATACGCCGTCGATGTCAGGTTGTATTTCGTGTTGGGCGTGTTCCAACCGTGCCCGACCGGCACATTGGCCAAGGACGCGTAGGGCAGGGTGTGCTCATGGACCATCTTCTGCAACTCGGCCAGGTACCGTGACGCCGCCTCGTTCTTGCCCATGACCTGGTACGAACCGATGACCTGCGCCGTCCACTCAGGCGTGACCATCGCGGGCCGATTGATCTGTTTCCTGTAATCGTGCCCGATATAATCAAACCCCTTGACCTTGACCGTCGTCCCGCTGGGATGCCTGTACTCCACCTCCACCCCTGCCTGGCGTTCTATGCTCCTCAACAGGTACTCGGGGTCGATACCTAACGCCCGCAGCTTCTGGGGGCCGACCTCCTGGATGGCCCAAGACTGGATGTCCGTCGCGTAGACCTTATCCAGCTGGCCGTTTGCGTCGATACCACGGAAGAGGTACCCGCTATTGCGACCGAAGAGGGGCTCTTCTTTATAATAGAAACGCGGCAAGGCCTGCTCGATCTTACGGATGCCCTGCAGATAGGAGGCCTTGTCTTTGATGTACGGTGCCATGGAGAGGATCCTAAACAAGGCGTGGGCGTCGATGTTATGCTCGAGGCTGACGCCCCGGATCGGTTCGACCGCCCACAATCCCTTATCGAGGCACTTGATATCGTGCTTGCGGTCCCTGAGGATCATATCGCCCTGGGAGACCAGGAGGTTGCCCTCGACCGTCTGCCTGTCCAAGAGCCACTGCCCGATCCCTTGCGTCATCTCCATATAGGCCGGCCGCGCGGAAGCGAACTTCGGCATGGAGGAGGTCCTTTCCACAAAGGTCGCGGCCGCAAAACCGATCCAGGCCTGGTTGCCCGTCCTGATGGCATCCCGCCTGACGTCGGCCGTGGTGGCGTCGTACGCTTCGGCAAACCCTTGGAAGGCGCCGCGCTTCTTCTGTTCCCTGTACTCGCGCACATAGAAATCCAGTACCTGCTGAGCCCTGGCAAACTCACCGTTATCCATGCGGGAGATGGCCGCGACGGCATTGCCATAGGTGTAAGCGTTATTCCCTTCCTTGTTGTCTTTGGTGTGCT
This sequence comes from uncultured Planctomycetia bacterium, assembly GCA_964501505.1. GTDB lineage: Bacteria > Omnitrophota > Gorgyraeia > Velamenicoccales > Velamenicoccaceae > CAZCSY01. The sequence continues at coordinate 14,473 of CAZCSY010000014.1, read as the reverse complement.
CGATCAACAACCCGGTGGCGGCGATAGTCTTCAGGTTCTCCCGGGCGTCCGCGACCGTGGCCCGGATCCTCTTCTGGCTGGCGCCGACTTCAACGATCTTCTTCTCGGTGACGCGGATACCTTCTGTGGCCTGTTTCTGCCGGCCGGCCCGTTCTGCCGCGATACGGCTCTCTTCCTGAGCCCGAACGGCCTCGGCCTTGGCCCTCAGCTGGGCCAGCTCCTGGTTGACCTTCTCCAACTGCTGACGGTTCTTATATTCCCAGTACCGGATATGGTCGGGGGTAATCTTACCGACAACCTCACCCAACGGCTTACCCTGTTTCAGCGCCTCTTCGATTTTCTGAATGTCCGCCGGGAATTCAGGCGTCTTCACCGCGTCCTGCGTGGCGCGGGCTGGCGCAGCTTTCGTCTTCTGTGCTTCGACCGATGCCTCGACAGCCTTTTGCGCCTCAGCCTTCAGAGAAGACAGCCTGAGGTCTTCCTTGATGGTTTCCGGTCCGGATGCCGGCGTTTTGACCCCCTCGGCCGCGGCGTCGGAGAACGGAATCTTCCAACCAGGATAGATGTACGCGATAACGGTGTCTTTATCAACCGTCCTGATCTTGATAGGCTTGGACGGATTCTCCCTGTTCCAGTTGTCGGCCAGTTTCTGCCAGGAGAACGGATCGCCGAGCTTGACGCGGGAGATATCCCACAAGGTATCGCCCTTCTTCACTTCGTAATAAGCGGCCTGCGCGCTCCTGGTCTCGGGCAGGACAGCTGCCTGAGGCGTAGGTACCTGAACCGAGGCCTCATTTTCAATGGCCTGAGTCAAGAAGAAGGGCCTGGAGTCAAACGGGTCGACTCTCCCATCCAGCTGCTTATGGATCTCTTTGGCTTTCCCAAGATTCCCGGCCGCGACAGCCTGGTCTGCTTCCTTAAAGAGCTTGTCGAGGGATTCCGTAGAGAGCTCGCCCAGTTTCGCCAGGGCCGGGAACTCCTCGGCAAAGGACTTGCGCACATCCGTCTTCTCCTGCTTCGCCGCGGCCGGCGTTGCAACTTCAGGCGCCGTGGCCGGCGTTACAACTTCAGGCGCCGTGGCCGGCGTTACAACTTCAGGCACCGCGGCCGGCGGCACCTCCCTGGTCTGTTCCTGCGCTATCGGCGCGGGTTGGTCAAGTAGTTTCTCGACGGCATAGGCAGGCGCCATCGGAAACGTGTTCAAAGCAATGAGGAATCCGACCGTCAACTTCCTCCCCCAATTCTTGAGGTCTGCAAAACCCTTCTCAAAAAGACCGAGCGAAGGCGGCGACTTCAGGCTAAACTCATTCTGGTCACTCTTGGCGGCATATGGTACGTCGGCCGTCTTCGGGTTCCTGTCGAGCCTGTGCTGATGGGCCGCGGCGGCCTCGAAGGTCTCCTTTTTCCTGCGCACTTCAACCGCCCCTTGCGAAGTCTGTCTCGACCCCGAGAATTCCGAAGACGCCGCGTGGGCCGGCGAAATAGAGAAACTCTTGAAGGAATCCCACAACGAAGAGACGGCACCTGAGAACCAGCCCTTCTGATCAATGCTATCGGGAGCGGGAAGGTCTGGCATCGGCGGCGCGGCCGGGCGCTGCACCTCGGACGTGCTCTGCACGAGATCCTGGACATCCAAGACCGTCCTCAGGCCCTGCGCCAGGAAGTCCCTGTCATCGGCCCCGAACCTGTCCTTCGCCTCTGTCATGCCATACAGGATGAACAAGGCGTCTTCAAAGTGCTTCTGGTCCCTGGCCAACTCTCTTAATTCTTTGTCCTGATAAAGGTCCTTGAAGAGCCTGTTGGCGCGAAAGACAATATTCATTCTTTCCGAGCGGCTTCTGTTGTTCTGCCACGTCCGGATATCCTGTTTTCCGCCGAGAGACTCGTGGACGATCTGTGTCACATCGACGCCCAGGTGGTGTTCGATGCCGCTGATCGCATTGCGCCCCCAGCTCAAGGCCTTAAGCTCCAGGGCCTCGACAACGCGATAGACCGGCTCCCCTACGACCCAGAAGACCGGGTGCTGGGAGAGCGCGTAGCTCGAATCGACCACGCCGCCGATCTCTGCACTGATAATGGACATGTAACCGAAACTGGGCCAGAATCCAACGTGAGGGTAAAGATCCAGAGAGGCGTTGGAACCGAAGAACTTTCTGTTGAGGAGACTGACGACCGGCGACAGGTATGACGTCAAGACAACGGCCAGGGCCGTGGCGTCGTGTTTGACATAGTGTTTCAGGTCGTCCCTGAAGGAGATCCGCTCTGACCCCGTGAGCAGCTTGCGGGAACCCGGCGTGCCTCTCAATGACCGGGCCAACTGCCTGTCCTCAACGCTCAGGTTGGCGGCGCCTCCGGCCTTTTCGATAAGGGCCTCGTGCGTGAAGCTCTGCAGACCCAGATGCTTCTTCGCGTAAACGTCCTGCAGGTGATTCCTAAAGCGGCCCAGGTCCAGAACCTTCAGGCCGGTCACAAGCATCCCCAGGCCGATGACGGCAGAGACGGCGTGCGGCAGATACAACGAGTCCGCGAGAGGAATAAGCTTGGAAAGGACGGGGATGTTCAGGATGCTCATCGCCGCGGTCTCCGGCGCCATCATCATCGGCAGGAGTGCCTGCTCAAGGACCCCGGAGATCAAGGCGATGCTCAACCTGGAACGGGCAAAGGTCACCGTGCCGGAAAACACGGGCAGGTTGATCCTCATGTAGGCTGCCGCGGCTTTCGGCCAGTAATAGGCCATCTTGCTGCGCCAAGACACCGCGTCGAGTTCAGCCCTCTGCCGCGCGATCAACCGGGCCAGCGTGCTATTGGCATTATCGTTCAGGAGGTCCTTGGCGGCCTGTGTCTGGAAGAGGTTCCCCTTGATCTCTCTTCCGAAGAACTCTTCTGTGACCTTATAGAGGTAAGGCGTGAGCAACGCGACGGCCGCGCCTTTGAAGAAGGCCCCGGCCGCGACTCCGGTCAACGGCCACGCCATCGGGACAAAGGTCAGGCCGATCAAGCCACCCCACAGGACGATGGCGGTCGTCCTCTTCGGGCTATCTTTTAGGAAGGCACTGTACTGCTTCGGGCCGAAATGTGCCGGCGCGACCTGCGTGGGCAGATATTGATCCAACGCCAGCAAACGAGGAACGTTCAACAAGGACAAACTCTGTTTAAAGGACAGGGCCGCAGGTCTGATCTGGTTTTTGATGAGGTGGATCGTGAACAGGAGATGAGACGTGCCGACGAAAACAAGGGCGGGCGCCGCCACGAAGGACGTCGTGAACTTGGCCCAGCCGGAAGCCAGCTGCGTGGCCGCATAGGGCATGCCGTACAAGGCTGTGCCCAGGACCGCGAGGCTTAGGACGATGTGCGGCACGTACGGGACGATCTTCTGCGCAGTGGTCTTGAACGCCTTTATCCCGACCGGGCTGGAAGCTGTGGCGGCAAATTTCTGCTCGTGTCCGAACACCCGATGGATAAGCGAGCTCTTGCCCATCGGGGAAGAAATGGCCGGCGCGCGGGCCGAGGCGTGCGTCCCGGTACCGAACGCGACCCTCTGCATCCTCTCGGCATTGGAGAAGAAGCTGCCGTTAGAAAGCGGGTTGACCATAGCCGATACCTGCGCCGGGAGCATAATCTGCCCAAGGGAGCTGTTGACGGGGTTGTTCACGGGAGAGTTCACGGGTGCGCTCCCCCGGGCATTGATCGGCGAAGTCTTTACCGGCACGGTCGCGGGCAGGACCGGCAGGGCCGTCAACGGAACTGTCCGGTCGTTTCCGCCGGTCTGTGACGGTATCGAACGGGTACGCTGCGTGAATCTTGCGGCATTCTCCAAAAGGGGCGTCCAAGAACGAAAACCGGATCGGGATGCGATCTCGGCCAAGACAGGGCTGGAGGTGAACGGCGGCTTGGACTCTTTTCTCCCGGTGTCGGAAGCGGGCAGAGCGAAGGGCCGTGCCGAGGGCTCAAATTTCTCGGCCAACAGGTCCAAGGTCCTGATTCTTTCCGTGTCGAACTTCCTGTTTATCCAAGCCGTTAAGACCGGCACAACAACCGCATTGTAGGTAAATCCGGCGCCGGCAGAGATAAGGCCGGCCGCGAACAGCGGGGCGTTGCCCACGACGGTACTCGCCATCACCAAAGACCATCCCACAGGCAGCATCAAGAAGAACCCGTTGGATGAGTCCGCCCAGCGCCCCCAACGGACCTGGCGGGCATAGATCTTGTTCAGCGCAGTCTCTTGGACCTTCAGATATGCCCGTGTTCTGTCCCAGGGAGCGAGGACCTGCGGCATCCTGTAACCGTAACGGCTCAAATAATCCAGCAGCCTGGCATACTGAGCCTCTTCCCCGTTGCGCTTAAGATACGATCTTTGAATGCGTCCGATCTCTCCTGTTGTGAGACCCGAAAGCTTAGACACTTCTTCAACACTTTGGCCATTGTTCTTTAAAAGACCATACAGATAGACGGCCTTGAAGGTGTCCCATGTGTAGGCCGACACGGGACTGGACACGGAGAACCGGTCCTTGCCTTCAACGGCGATGTTCTTGGCGGAGGCCAGCTTCTGCTGTGTCACGGCTTCGTTCGCCGGGCTGGAGGCTCCTCTCCTGTCGATATAATCGAGGGTGTCGAGTTGTTCTCCCGAGAGATACTTCAGGGCCGAGCCGCCCATAGTGGAAAGATCGAAGAATTTCCTTGCTTCTTCCTCGCCCAATCTCTCGAGGATGGCAGATACCCCGTCGCCGCCCAGTCCTTTAAGAACAACGTCGGGATGGACCTTTTTGTATTCCTTCAGGACATCGATGCCGACATCGGTGCCCCGAGCGAATTGTCTATTTTGATTTAAGCCCGCCGTGCCGTTCGTAATGATGGTCCTGGCCCCCGCCAGGGCCTCTCTCAGCTGTTCTTGTATATCGGCGGCGTCTCCATCCAGGATTAACCAGCCCTCGGGTACCTCATCGGCCGGGAACACTCCGGCGGGCACGGGATCCGGGGTCCTCTTCAATGCCTCAATGAAATCTTTTTCTTTGGTGCCTTTGGGAAGCCTTGCGGCAACCACCTTTTCGGGAATGAAGGGTTCTATATTATTTGCACGGACCAAATCCATGATCTCTCCGGCAACAGGCTCTCTGTTGATGAAAGGTATGGCCATCTTGCCGAAGATGACGAGCTCATCGGCGATGCCCTGGGCCAGGCTCTTAATAAGCCCTAACTTCCCTTCGAGCTTGGCCCCCTGGATGATGGCCACGACTTTGCGCTGAGGACGAAGGGCCAGGTCATAGAGACCGCTGAGCTCCCTGTGGACCAGGATGCCGATGACCTTGGGACCTTTGATGAACTCTGTGACGGGGCCGCGGCTGGCATGCGTGCCGCGGTGGAGGGCTCCTGCGGCAGCCTGGACGTAAAGATCCGGAAGGACCGTCTGGTACAATTTTTGAGCATAGGTTCTGACTTCAGCTTCAATCTTAGAGGTCTCACCGATGTAGAAGCGTGAATTTTCCATAAGGACGATGCCGCCTTTATCGATGCCCCTGATCAAACTTCTCGCCGGCTCTCCGATGCTGTCGGAAGCAAATTGAACCTCTTCGGACAGGGGAAGTATGCCCGCGTCCCTCAATAGCCGGGTCAAAGTCCCGGCCACCGGTCTCAGGCTGTAATTCCGATCGACCAGACCGTCAACGATCTCCCCTTGAGGCAATCCTTTATAAAAGTCCTTCCTGCCGCCGTTATGAGAAGTGAGCACAATGGCCTTAACCCCCTTGGCGCGCAGGTAGCCGATATCTTGCGTCACGGCCTTTATCCGGGTCAGCTTTGCGGGCGCTATGCCTTTGGAGGTATTGCCCGTGTTGACATCTACGCTCAAAAGGACGGTCGCTCCCCTGAGAGATGGATCGGCAAGATCCGTAACGCAGAGCCGGTCAGAATAGTCCAGGACGGGGCTGGAGGCGCTATAGGCCGACAATCTTGATTTCACCATCGTATCTTTAAAAATATCCCATTCAATTTTCCTTCCATGCGAGCGGTCATACGGGTGTGCCTCAACAGGACTGCTCACTTTATCGGCGCCCCTGCCCGCCGAAATGCCGACCTGCGCTGCGGCGGGCACCTTCTCCTTGTCCGCCTTAGGCTCTCCGAAGTACCTGTCTAATCTCCTCTGGCTCCACTGTTTCCAGCCCTGAGGCTGGAGCTCCCTGATGACCCTGGCCCGTTCTCTCGTCAGGATCCCGGCATCCAGGCCGCCGTATAAGGTCATATGGCCAACCATCAGGTTCTTCAAGAAAACTTGGGCATAGGGTGTCTCAAAGCGTTCTCGGGTGACCTCAAATCCCGTGGCCCTGTAATGCTCGGCCAGCCTGGCGTTGCCGCCGGTGGAATCACAAATGATGCGGATGGAGATGTCCTCCTTCTGGCTCCGGGCCCAAGCCCTGAAAGCGACCGCCTTGGTAAGGAAATTGCCGATATTGAGCCCGCGAACTTCTTCATTATTAAGGAAGTAGGAGGTCAGAGTGAAATCGGTGATCTTCTTCTCGGAACCGAATCTGTCGACTTCGTACATGGTCAGGATGTGCGGCGTCGTAGACCTGAAGCTATAAACCAACGTCTTTGCGTTCTCCTCCTTGACCCAGCGCGTTCTGGCCTCGTCACCTGTCAGATCAGACACATGGAACTGGTAGCGCTCGGCCAAGTAGAACGTATCCGCAATGCGGCGGGCGCTGAAGGCCTCATCGAGATATTCCCTGCATCTGCGAGAGAACTTCTCTCTGAGACCGAGATACCAGGCGGTGAAGGCTTCCAATCTGATGAGCCGGCCGCTGTCCAGATCCATATCCTGATGCAGTTCCGCCGCTACCTGCTCAAGTGTTACAGGAGAGCTCGTCGGGAGCCCGGAATACGAAGAGAAATCTTCCTGCGGCCGCGTAAGCCCGTAAGCCACATACGGGGCTTTCTCCCTTTCGTTCAAGCCGACAAAATACGCAATCATCCTGATGCCGAAGTCGCTGCGATGCACCCTCTCGAAGTAACCGGCCAGCGCATGAAGCGCCTCTTCTGTTTTGTGCAGGATGATGCCCGTCTTTCTGGCCTTCTCTTCGGCAGAGAGTTGAATCTTTCTGGCCAGCGGATGGTTCGGTTTGGCACGGCTGTCAAAATAGGCCTCTATGCCCTGCTTGAGATAATTCTTCAGGGAGTACAGGAACTTGTCCTCAAAGGGGGCGTTTTCCCTTACTGCAACAGAGATCTCATTAAATCCTTCTGCCCCGAGGATATTCATCAGAAAGCTGTCGAGGACCACCCTTGCTTTCCCGGTGCCGGAGGAGAGCACGCGCCGTTCGCTGCCAAGCACCTCCTGGGTCACCGCCGGCACTTCGGCATTCGTCTTGAGTTCCTCGCTGCTCGGGACAACGCTCAGGAGTTCGATATTCCCGAACCTTATCTTAAGCTCCTTGCCGGCGGTCAAACCTTCCTGTCTCGATAAGGCCACAGAGAGAGCATACCCAAGTTCGGAACGTGTCCCGAGGGGGATCGTAAACCCAAGCTCTACCAAAGGCTTCAGATGAGTCACCAAGTCCGCCCTGAGTTTCCTTTCCTTCTCCGCCAAGACCTCTTTCATAAAAAGTACCTTGTCCTTGACCGGCGAACTGGAGGTCGCGGCTTCGTTCACCGGGCTGGAGCCCATCGCCCGAAGCGTCTTTGCTTCCTTCTCCAATACCAGCAGATTGCCTTCAGAAAGCCTCACCTTGAATCCGGCCCGGCGCACCTGCTCGGGTGCCACGACTGCTAAGGAGTATTGCGGCCAGTGGTTCTGGACGAACAGGGCGCCCTGGTCGCTCAAGGCCCCCGCCCGCATAATATGCAGGGCGTCGATAAGTGTCTTGACCTGCTTTGGGGCCGCGAATTCCGACGCGCCTTCCTGAGTGATGTAGCCAAGCTCAAACCCGCCCCTGGAAATAATAGCGTCAAAAGGCCTATCGGCATGCCGGCGGAGGTAATCCTTGAGGAATCTGTTCATGTCGGCGATGCGGGCCTCGGCCCCTTCGACCTTCCCTCTGCGCCGCGAAGGATCGAAGAACGACAAGGCTTCTTCGCCCCTGCCGATGATGCGCGAATCGACTGCCCAGACCTCTGCCCCGGCCGCGACCAGTTCTTTCATCAGGCCCGTCTCCGCGCCGGGGCCTATTTCAAGGATCCTTCTCTCGCTCAACCGCCCCTTAAAGAATTCCGTCACGGCAGGCGTCAGCACATCGACAGGGCTAGAGCTTCTCTTTTCCTTGAGGACCCTATAAAGCTTATAAACGCCGAGTGCGGTGGCCCAGCTCAGGCCGGCCCCAACAACGATCTTCTCTAGTTCACCAAACCGCGCGGGCTCGCTGAGAATAAGCCTGTTGCCGTCTTCGACCCGGAAGGCCTTTATCGCCTGGAACTCTCCTACCTTGACGTCCCCTGTCCTGCCGTCTGCCTCTATGTCGACCGCAAGAGACGCCTTTCTGGAAACCCAGTATTTCACCGGCCTGGACGTCTTTTCTTTGAATTCCAGGGCCAGATCGTTGAACAACCGCGTCGTCTGCGTCGAAATGATCTTAACGTTCATCTTCCGGATGTCATATCCGTTCTGCTTAAGCACGATGATGGCGTTTTCTGCCAGCTTCACGTTCTCCCGGGAAGTCGTCAACCTTCTCTCTTTTTTGGTCCCCTTCCATGGAGAGAAGTGCGCGACCGCGACGATCTTGTTGTCCTGGAGGAACATCGCGAGCGAACACTGACCATAGAGGGCCCATGTCGTCCCGAAGGCCTCTGTGTTGCCGAAGACGATCTGGTTTTCACGGGCCGGCCCATAAGACAGCTGTTTCATCCTCGACAAATCATATCTTGTACTCTTGTACGTCCTGGCGAAGGCCGAAAGGGGCTGGAGGACCGCAAACGTCCCGACGGCGAGAGCCGACTCGAGGAACGCCCTACGGCTCATCTCAACGGGTGAAGAAGAGGATATCGCGGAATTTTGAAGGCCGCTGGATACAAAAATATCCCTAGCGATAGGCGAGGAGATTGAAGCTGCGGAACGATCCGCAGGCGGAAGCGCGCTTTCTTCAAGTCTGACGCTTATTACCTGAGTTCTTTGATTCCTGAGATCGGTCAGGGCCGTACCGAAGGTCCTTACGGTCTCAGGACCGGTTGTCTCTGCAGGTTTCTTCGGCATGGGGGCCGCTTTAAAGACAAAGCGACTGGTTACACCTCGGGCACCTGCCACACGGGCCGTGACGATTTCACCTGTGGAGGCGTTCAGAACGCCAACACCGGCCGCATCCTCAAGGCTGACGAGGGAACCCGCCGGGCTGGGCAAGCCCTTTGGAGCCCTTTCTCCGGAAAGCGTGTCCCTGCCAGTGACCCAGAGGACCTGGGCAAGGTCCTTTATCTGGTTGGCAATGCTTCCCGGGGTCGCCGTACCCCTGATCGTGCTTTCGGTATTGCCGGACTTCGCGCTTTCAAGTCTCCAGAGCTTCGCTTCGGTCGTCCCGAAGGAGGCACCGCTCAGAAGACCTGCCACACGGATAGTCTCGTCTCTTTCCGTGTCGCTGCAGTAACTCCTCGATGGAGCAAGAGTTACCGAGAACAACCTAACTTTTGCAGTTTCAGCAGTTGCAGTGGATGACCCATGTAAGGACACCAGACTGGAAGCTGGGCTACTTCCAGCCGGCGCAGAAACACCAGGTGCTCTGCTTGTTGGGAGTGTTCCGGTTGCAAAGGCGTGACTCTTGAGAATGTCTATGGACGGAGGTTCATAGGCGTACAGGTCGATCATGACCGTCCTTGTGGACGGCGCTGAGGCCTGTTCAAGACCCAGATTCCCCTGGTTAAAGGTATTGGCTGTGCTCGACTGCGCCTGGGCGGTGTTCGTGGCTGTGGTCGAGGTCGGCACGGCAGGCGTTATCGGCACTTCCTGGGTGGAAGTGGGTGAATTCTTCTCGTGCTGCTTCTGCGCCTCAACGGGCGAGGCCGCGGCCTGGGCCTGCTGAGGCGGCCGATAACGCTCGGCAAAATTCGTCGGAGCAGCGCTTAAGACAGGTGCGGCCGGCAAGGCCACGAGCCTAACCGGAGAAGCAGCCACGGATCCCCGATTGATCTCGTTAATCTTTGCGAGCTCGCGGCCGGCCGCATCATAAGGTGTCACAGGAGCCGAAGACGACTCGGACATCCTGAACGAATCGAGTTTCGGTAGATCGGAGAGTTTCGGTAATTCAGGAATATTAGGTAAGGAGAATGCCGGGATAGATCCGGAGAGACCACCGCTCCACCCTGTGCCACCAAGGCCAAAGCCAGTCACTCCATAAGAAACCCCTGTGCCTGCCGGGCCTACGCCGCCTCCAAAGCCCGCAACAGGGCTGATAGTTCCGGAACCACCGGCATTGAACGTGAATCCCGTTGGGGCAATGACCGAGACAGTCTGCATGCCTCCCGCAGAAATACCGCTGGTAAGACCGTTGAGGCTCTTCAGGCTTTCAAGATGCGGTGTTTCCAGAGGAGGCAGGTTTGCTTTAGCCAAATCAGCCTGCCAGACCGGGACCCATTGAGCAAACGACAGGTCGGTGGGCACAGAGGCAATGATCTGAGCCGCCTCGATACGGCGATCTAAGGTGGGGATACTCAATAAGTAATCCGCCCTCAGGGCATTAAAGACATCAACAACGCGCAGCGGCGAAGAACTCATTGCGGAAAGATCAACCCTCGCGTACTGGAGGCTGCCCCGTGCGTCATTAGGAACGGGGGCTAATGCAACCCCGGGTTTCATCCGAGAAAAGACAGACTCAAATTTGCCCAGGCGACCCACCGCTTCTTCAAACTTCTCAATACTCGTCTGCAGCATGCGACGATCGGAAGCCGAGAGCGTCGGCAACTCCTTATTTGCCAACAGGATATTCAAAGCGGCTTTCTGAAATATCTGAGCGGCACGAAGGGTCTTGCCGAAAGAACTGGAATCGCCCTCAAGCGGCATCAAGGAGTCTTCCAGGGTGTTCTTGACCACATGGTCGGCAAGGGCATCTATTCGCCGCGTTAGGTTGTCAAAGGTTATGCCCAGAACTTCCAGGCGGATTTGCAAAGAAGCCGGATCGCTGACGCTCTTCAACGCAACGGCCTGTTCGAAGGCGGGCGGCAGAAGCTCAAAAATATACTCCAGGTTGGGCCTTAATATAGCGTCCGCAAATTCCCGAAAAGCGGATGCATCGTGTTGCGAGAGGGTCGGTGCCCCCCTTGTCCCGGTTGGCGCCACAATAGGCGAAGGCATGCCAAACGGCAAGAGCGGCTCTATCTTCTGCCAGGCGCCTTCCCTAAAGACAAGTTCAACCCCTTCGCCCTTCGCGACCTCAATGACCCGATCGATATCAGCCGATCCTAACTCAAACGAATCGGCGATAGAGTTTACTGTAAACCGCGCCCCGAACCGCGCCGTTCTCATTTGTTCAACAGCGCGGCTCATGTTGGTCAGGTTGACAGCGTTACGATAATCCTCAAGAACAGGCAATATCCTGTCGATAAAAGCGTTGACCCTGTTCGGGTAGCTCGTGACGGTCGTTCTCGCCCAGGCGCCGTATTTGAAGCCCCTCAATGTCTGCAGCTGCTTAATCAGCAGATTGACTTCCTCGAGGTTCAGGGGATTTTCTGCGCTCACGTGTTCCTTCAGAGAACGCAACAGGGGTGCCATGCCTGAGAGCCTTTCGCGGGTGACGGAATAAGAACCCGGTGTTCCTGTGGGGGGCAAGCCCCTCGGATTGACCGTAAGCGCGTCTAAGCTGCGAGGCAGCTGACGCAAGGCCTTGCTGACTTGAGCAAAGATATCTTGGGCCCGAATCCTGAGCCCGTCCGTAGGCGCGACCGGAGAAGAAACCAGGGAAGAAGACTGAAGGGCGAACTGCACACTGCGCTCAACAACCCTGGAAATGCCTGTGTTGTTAAGGTTGTTGAGCCCAGCCGCAGCCTGCAGCCCCTCCAGATTCAGAATCTGACCCTGCGGCATCTCCGACGTCTTCAGGGCTGTCTTCAAAGATTCAACGGCCTTCTCAACGGTCATGCCTGGCCTGAGGTCTTCGGGCCCGATAAACTCGGGCAACTGTTGCGGCGAAACAGACGCGAGGGTCCTCAGCGTTACAAGTTCGGCGGCCTTGGCAAAAACCTCATCTGCCCTATCTTCAGTCAAACCAAGGGCTTGGATAAAATCCTGGCGGGGAAGCGGTTGATAGAGCTGCCGGACATTATCCAGGCGCTGTGTGAAATCTTCGACGCTTACATGGGATTTCAAGTTTCCGGGAACGAACGCCTGAGCAAAGACCTGAGCAGGTGTGGCCGGAGATTGCATGGCCTCAAAGCCCGCCTGAACCTGTCTGACTCTGGACCAATCAACCAGCTCTAATTCGCCTCGGGGTGTCTCGGCCACGAAAGTTGGCAGACGCGACATCGAGGTGGCCGCCAGCAACAGATCGCCGATTTCCCTGACGCGCTTGAGGGCCCTGACCACCAATTTCTTCTCTTCCGGCTTGAAAGCAGTCTTTGAATGCAAAGGCCACGGTCTCTTCTTATAGATCCCGGTCACCTCAAGCTTCACCGGCGTCAGTGCGCTGTTGATATCCGTAAAACCATAGGATCCATCCTGGAGGAGAGAGCCTAAACTCAGCGCGTGATACAAGATGTCGGCAGAGCCCTGTCTTAATCCCTGGACTAAGCTGAGGCCGCCGGGCATAGCAGCGCCCAGATCTGCGATGCTTGAGATATTGTCAATCTCGCTCAGGATGTGCTGCTTGTGCGATCGGATGGCCTCCTCATCCTTTGTGTCCAAGGCCTTCTGGAGCCCATCGAACTCCTGCTCGATGACGCCGATGCGGTTCAACAGCTCGTTGGCAAACGTCCTGCCGACAGGCTTGAGTTTTGCCCATTCTTCGGCTGACACCGGCGAAGAAGAGACGGGTGAACTGCTGATGCCCGGTCTCGTTATCAGTTTCGCCTCCGTCAATCCCGCCAGCTTCAAGAAATTCCTGCGGCTCAGGTCTTCTCTGCGTACCGGGCTAGCAACAGCGGCCAGCTGAGGCAGTTCCGGGACGTTGAACCCTTGCAGGTTCGTGCGGACGGCGAGCGCTTCATCGAGGCCACGCTGCAGATCAAACTTCTCGGCGAGTGGCGAAGAGGACCCTTTGGCCGCGAGGAAGACGATCGGCCTCTGGACAACGGGTTGCTTGTAGTATTTCAGGAACCGTCTGTTGTGCCTCTGGGTCTCCTCAACGCCTAACTTATCCTTCCACCCCTGTCCATGCGTCTGGAGACCATGGATCACCGACCGTCGACCCAGGTTGTACATCGCCACGGCGGCCTGTTCAAAGCGATAGTTATTCCGCTCCTCAACGGGCCTGGCGACCAACGCGAAGCCGCCCTCCGGCAGGGCCACCAACTGTTGCCGCCGCGCAAAGTTCCAGTCGAGATAAAGCTTGGCAGCGCCGACCTTGACGTTATATTCAGGCGACGTCCTTGTCTTCTTACGATCGACCTTGTTGCCGACGAGCCGGCGCAAGACAGAGGCCTCCGGCGTATTCAGCCTCAGGTGTCGATCGATCTCATCCATGCCGATAGGCATGATCTGCATAACGCCGATCGCGCCGGCCGGTGAAATATTGAGCGTCCTGGAACCGTCTTTGTTGACGACCCAATGACGAAAGTCGGTCTCGGCCCCGGCCACGGCGCGAATGAAGAAGGCGTCCATGCCCGTGATGCGGGCCGCGGCATCAAACACATCCGCGCGCGCCGGCGAGACGGTTCTTGCGGGCTGCCTGAGCGCCTTCTTCGTCTTCAAGGGCTTGGGTGCGGCGGCCGGCTCCTCAACGAAACTCTCAGGAGCAATGTTTTTCAGAATCCACGGCTCGCCGGAAACGACCTGTCTCAGCGTGGGCTTGATGGCCTCCACGCGGGCAGAGATCTCGGGCCTATCGAGGTTGATGATGACGCGGGTGAACTTCTTTTTGCCTTCCTGGTAGCCGACCGTGTAAACGTCGTAGCCGAGTTCTTCCAGTTTTTGCTGGAGCGCCCGGGCGTTGGCCTTATCGGTGAAGGACCCAACCACAAGATCATAGGTCGGCGCGGTCTGCGCTATGCTGGTCTGCGCAGGCCCGGTCGTGGCGATGCTGCCCGCATCCGCCGCTTTCACGGATGCCATCAAAGCCAACCCGGCTACCACCGGCACGGTGAACTTCTGCCACACACCGGAGAGCAACGGCGAGGATGCCGTTGCGTCTGTCCAAGGGACCATCTCCTCCTTTTCGAGAACGAATGTCTGTTGCAATCGATCAAAGGCGGCCGACGTCAGTTCAGGCAAACGCATCCTTAAATCTTGCGCAGAAGCGATAGGCGCGGACTGGATACGGCGGGCCGCTTCGACCCAGGCCTGAGGACGCTGTGCCGGGGGAATGTCCGCGGCAAAATCCGTCGTCTTTAACGTATCAACGATCGCCCTCATCGG
>CAZCSY010000013.1:0-28722 GCA_964501505.1 uncultured Planctomycetia bacterium | reverse complement strand
CCTTCCCGAGAGTTTCGCCTATCCCTTTGTCCCGTATTAAGTTTTGCATTTGCCGAGAAATGCCTTCAAGGGGCGTCCCTCATGAATAGGTTGACCGACCTTACCTAATTATGGTAAAATCCCAATCGTTGCGTGGGTGAGGCAGATATGGACAGAATCCGCAATATTTACATCGTCGGCTTCATGGGGACGGGTAAGACATCGGCCGGCCGGCTGGTGGCTGGACGCCTGGGTCTTGACTTCGTGGACATGGATACACTGGTCACCGAGCGCGAGAAGAGGTCCATCCCCGATATCTTCAGGGATGCGGGAGAGCCGTACTTCCGGGCCCTTGAGAAAAAAATAGTGGGGGAATTGACACAAAAGAACGGCTTGGTCGTCTCCTGCGGGGGCGGCACCTTCGTCGATCCGGAAAATATCGCCGTCCTGAAGAGGACGGGCACCGTGGTCTGCCTGACGTCTTCACCCGAGAGGATCCTTGAACGGACAAAGCGCTACGTCCACCGGCCGCTCTTGCGGGTCGCGGATCCCCTGAGCCGCATCCGGGAACTTTTGAGGGAGCGCCGTCCGTCCTACGAACAGGCGCACCATCTCATCGACGCCGACCGCCTGAGCGTCGAAGAGACGGCGGAGGCGATCCTCAGGGCGGTACAAAGCCATGAAGGATCATGAAGGACCTTGAGGCTTATGTCATTCTGAACGCCGCGCTCACCATCCCGAAGAACCGGGTTGCGAAGCTTTTGGAGGCGTTTGGCAGCGCGAAGGCGGTCCTCGCGGTCCCGCCGCATGACTGGGTGGCGTCCGGGGGCCTCACGCATCAGATGGCCGGGAAGCTTGATGCGACGCGCCGCACCTTTCGCGTCGAGGAGGAACTCCGTCGGGCTGAGCGCTCGGGGATCCGCATCATGACGCGCGACGATGCCGACTATCCGGAGAACCTCAAAGAGATTTACGATCCGCCCTGCGTCTTATATGTCAAAGGGGTCCTGGACGCCGTCGACAAGAATGCCGTCGCGGTGGTGGGTTCGCGCGCCGCGTCGTATTACGGCCTGTCGGTCGCGCGCGACTTTGCTAGCCGGCTCGCCTCGTTCGGTCTGACCGTCGTCTCGGGGATGGCGCGCGGCATCGATACGGCCGCGCACCGCGGGGCCCTGGATGCGGCGTCGCGGACTATCGCCGTCCTGGGCAGCGGATTCAAGGATGTCTATCCTGTCGAGAACAGGGGACTGTGCGAACAGATTGCGCACAGCGGGGTAGTGCTCTCGGAGTTTCCACTCGACACCGCGCCGCTGGCACAGAACTTTCCCGTTCGCAACCGCATCGTCAGCGGGTTGTCCAAAGGCGTGCTCGTCGTGGAGGCGTCGCTGAGGAGCGGCGCCCTGATCACGGCGCGCCTCGCCGCGGAGCAGGGGCGCGAGGTCTTTGCGATCCCCGGAAAGTTGTCGTCCGAGACCTCGGACGGGGCCAACGATCTGATCAAGCAGGGCGCGCACATGGTGACGTCTGCCGAAGAGATTCTGCATGAGCTCGGCGCCGCGCTCTGTTTGAATATCGGCAAGGCCGGCGCCCTGGCGGCCCGTAAGGGGACACACCGGTCTCCTGCCGGGCCCCTCACCGACGAAGAAGAGCGGATCTTCGGCGTGCTGAACGATGAGCCCAAGCACATCGACGCGATCTGCCGGGAGAGCTCTACGGAGCCGGCCCGCGCGGCCGCGCTCCTTTTGCAGATGGAATTGAAGGCCGCGGTGCGGCAGGTGCCGGGCAGGATGTTTATCGCCGCCTAATCCCTTGTTCGCCTGCCGGGGGCAGGAGAACAAGGGATGTCGCCCACTGGGCGAAAAAAGTGCCGCGGGCACGCCCGCGGGGACTCCACATATCAAGAGGGGGGTCATGTCAAAGAAATCTATGGTGATTGTCGAGTCGCCGGCCAAGGCCAGGACGATTTCAAAGTTCCTGGGCGACGCCTTTTCCGTCGTTTCATCCATGGGGCACGTCGTCGACCTGCCCCAGAAAGAGTTGGGGATCGAGATCGGCAACGGCTACCAGGCTGATTTTGTCGTCATCCCGGGCAAGAAGAAGCTGTTGGGCGAAATCAAGAAAAAGGCCAAGGAGGTCGGGGCGGTCTACTTTGCCACCGACCCGGACCGCGAGGGCGAGGCGATCGGGTGGAACCTCAAAGAGTGGATGAAGCTCAAAGACCAGAAGGTCTATCGGGTGGAATTCCACGAGATCACGAAGAACGCCGTCCAGGCGGCCTTCCGTTCCCCGCGAGAATTCGACGTCCACAAGATCAAGGCGCAGCAGGCCCGCCGCATCCTGGACAGGATCGTCGGTTATTTCCTGAGCCCGCTCTTGTGGCGTAAGGTCACCCGGGGCCTGTCCGCCGGCCGCGTCCAGTCGGTGGCGCTGCGGCTGGTTGTCGACCGCGAGCGCCAGCTCCAGGCCTTTGTGCCGCAGGAGTATTGGAGCCTGGAGGCGCATCTGCGCAAGCAGGCCGGCAAGGACAAGGAGGAGAAGAGGGTTTTTACCGCGGCTCTGGATAAGATCGGCGAGGAGAAGGCCCAGCTTTCCGATGAGGCGCAGGCCCGCACGGTCATGGCGGACGTGCAGGGCAAGCCCTTCACGGTCGTTTCGGTCGAGCCGTCGCTGAAATCGCGCCATCCCCTGGCGCCTTTTATCACGAGTACCCTCCAGCAAGACGCCTTCAACAAGCTGCACTTTTCGGCAGTCAAGACCATGTTCATCGCCCAGCAGCTGTATGAAGGGATCGAGCTGGGCGAGGAGGGGCCGGTCGGTCTCATCACCTACATGCGCACGGACTCGTTCAACGTGACGGCGACGGCGATCGACGAGGTGCGCGGCTATGTCGCCGGCAGGTACGGCAAGGATTACCTGCCCGAGGTCCCTCGCACGTACAAGCCGAAAAAGCTCGCCCAACAGGCGCACGAGGCGATCCGGCCGACCTCCGTGTCGCGTACCCCCGAGTCGGTGGCCAGGTATGTGACGCCGGAGCAGCTCAAGCTCTATGATCTCATCTGGAAACGCTTCGTGGCCAGCCAGATGAGCTCGGTCCAGACGCAGGTCACGACGGTCCTGGCGACCTGCGACAAATATACATTTAGGGCGACGGGTTCGCGCGTGGTCTTCGACGGCTTCAGCGTCCTGTATAAGGCCGAGGAGAACGGCGAGAAGGAAGGGTCGGGGAAGAATCTCCTGCCGTCCCTCTCGGTCCAGGAGGCCCTGCATTGCGTCAAGCTCGTTCCGGGCCAACACTTCACCAAGCCGCCGGCGCGTTTCTCCGAAGGTTCGCTTATCAAGACCTTGGAGGAGGAGGGCGTGGGTCGCCCCAGCACCTACGCACCCACCCTCTCGACGCTCGTCAACCGCGATTACGTGCGCCGCGAGAAAGGGTATCTCGCGCCGACGGAGCTGGGGATGAAGGTAAGCGATCTCCTGGTCGCCTACTTTCCCCAGGTCATGGACATCTCTTTCACGGCGAAGATGGAAGACGAGTTGGACATGGTCGAGGACGGCGCCGCCAACTGGGTCAGCGTCCTCAACGAATTCTACGCGCCCTTCAAGGAGAAGTTGGACTACGCCCAGAAGAACATCAAGAAGGAAGTGGTGTACTCCGACGAGAAGTGCCCCGCCTGCGGTGAGCCGATGGTGATCAAGTGGGGACGCAAGGGCAAGTTCCTGAGCTGCTCCGATTATCCACGTTGCAAGAGCGCTAAGTCGATCACGAGCGGCGTCAAATGTCCCGCCGAGGGTTGCGACGGGGAGCTCGTGCTGCGGCGCTCCTACCGGGGCCGGTCTTTTTACGGATGCAGCCGTTATCCCAAATGCCGCTTCACCTCGCGCGATCTGCCGACGGAAAAAAAGGATGCGGCGGCGTCCGCCGGCAAAGAGGCCGGCGGCGAAGAGGCGCCCCCGGCGTAGCCGGGTGTCCCGGATCGAGGTCTTTTCCATGGACCGCTATATCGAGAAGTTCGTCCGCTATCTGGAGATCGAGAAGAACGCCTCCCAGCATACCGTCCTCAATTACAGGCTGGACCTGGAGGCATTCGTCGCTTTTTTAGAAGGTCAGGACGTCTTGCGCACGGACTATCTCCTGGTGCGCAAGTACCTCGCCCACCTCAGGGAGAAGAGGCTTACGGCCCGCACGGTCGCGCGTAAACTCTCGGTCCTGCGCAGCTTCTTCAGGTTCCTCGTCCGGGAGAACCTGCTCTCTATCAATCCGGTCGCGGCGATCGTTGCGCCCAAACAGGACAGGCCCTTGCCGAAGTTTTTGACTGAAGACGAGATGGTCCGTCTCATCGAGGCGCCGGATGCGGACACCGTCAAGGGGCTGCGCGACCGCGCCATCTTCGAGACGCTCTACTCGACGGGGCTGCGCATCTCGGAGCTGGTCTCTCTGACGGACGAGCTGGTCGATTTCGTCGGCGGGACCGTGCGGGTCATGGGCAAGGGCCGCAAGGAGCGCCTGGTGCCGATCGGTGAGCGCGCCCTGCGGGCCATCCGTCGGTACCTGGCTAAACGCCAGGGAACGTCGTCCTTCCTCTTTTTAAATAAGAATAAAAAACAGCTCGGCGTGCGCGGCGTGCGCAAGGTCATGGACCAATACCTGCGTCTCATGAGCCTCAAGACACGCGTCTCGCCGCACACGATCCGTCACTCGTTCGCAACTCACCTGTTGGGCCGCGGCGCGGATCTGCGCAGCGTTCAGGAGCTCCTGGGCCACGCGAACCTGGCGACGACGCAGATCTACACGCATCTGACCACCGAGAAGATCAAGGCGGTGTATGACAAGGCGCATCCGCGTGCCTGACGTGCGTACGCGGGACTAAAAAGCCTGGCTGAATAAGTCTCTTCCAAGCTTGGCTTAGCGGACGGCGCGACCGTCCCCGTGATGGAAACGGCCTTTGAATAATATGAATGTTCCCTTTCAGATTCATCCTGAGTGCAGCTCAAGGGCGGGCCGCGGCGGAAGCCGGTCGGGATTCCGCCCCGAGGGGGCAGGAAACAGGGAACCGCGGGTTCAAGCCGGGGCGGGGGCTCCATGATGTTCTTGCTTTATTTTTTTTACGACATAGCACTGTTTCTGGGGTTGTTGGTGTATCTGCCGGTGTACGCGTTGCGCGGCCGGGTAGGTCCGCACATCCTGATGCGTCTGGGGTTTTTCCCTGCGGACCAGTTTGAGGCCCTCAAGGACAGGAAGGTCGTCTGGCTGCACGCGGTTAGCGTCGGGGAGGCGCGGGCGGCGGAGTCGGTCCTGCGTCTGATGCGGCAGCGTTGGCCGGACACGCGCCGGGTCATCTCGACCGTGACGCCGACGGGCTACCAGATCCTGCGCCACATCGCCGAGAAGGATGAGACGATCTGTTACGCGCCCGTGGATCTTTCTTTTGTCGTGCGTCGCTTTCTCGCCGAGATCCGGCCGTCGCTCCTCGTGATCTTCGAGACGGAGCTGTGGCCCAACCTCATCCGTTTGTCCAGGGCCCGCGGGGCCAGGGTCGTCATCGTCAACGGCCGGATATCGAACCGCTCGCTCGGGCGCTATGGCCGCATGCCGTGGTTCTGGCGGCGCCTCTTGAAGGACGTGGCGCTCTTTTGCATGCAGACCGACGAGGCGGCGGAACGCATCAAGACGCTGGGCGCCTGGTACCGCGACGTCGCCGTGACGGGCAACATCAAGTTTGACGTATCGGCGGACGCGCGGGAGCCGTCCTTCGCCGACGCGCTCAAGCGGACGGCCGCAAACCGCATCCTTTGGATCGCCGGCAGCACGCACGACAACGAAGAGGAGACGATACTGCGGCTGTACAAGTCGCTGCGCAAGGATTTTTCGCGCCTGCGGCTCCTGATCGCCCCGCGTCACCTGGAGCGCCTCGATAAGATACGGCGCACCATCCGTCTGGAAGGGCTTGATTCTTTGTTGTTGTCGCAGGCCGCAGAGATACAGGGTTCGGCCGTCCTTCTCCTGGATACCATCGGCGACCTGAGCGCGACCTATCAATTTGGAGACATCGTTTTTATCGGCGGAAGCCTGGTCAAGAGGGGCGGGCATAATCCTATTGAGCCCGCCGTCTACGGCAAGGCCATCCTCTTCGGTTCGCACATGGCGAATTTCAAGGAGATCCGCGACCGTTTCCTCGCGGACGGCGCCGCCATTGAGGTAAAGAGCCCGCAGGAGATGGAGTTTGCCATGCGTCGCCTCCTGAGCTCCAGGCAGGTGCGGGCGGCCCTGGGGGCGCGGGCCCGGCAGCTCATCGAGAAGAATCGCGGCGCTGCCGCGCGGACCATGGATTTTATGGAAGAGAAGGTGAGGGTGTGAGGCGGCGGCTGCGGCTTTTATATGAAGAGGGACGTCTGAGCGGCTGGGTGAAGCCCGTCTGGCCGTTCCTCGTAGTTTTGTCCTGGTGTTATGCGCTCTGCGTGAAGGGACTGCGCCTGCTGTACCGGATGCGTATCGGCGGCGCCTACCGGCCCCGGGCCAAAGTGGTGAGCGTCGGCAACATCGTGATGGGCGGGACGGGCAAGACGCCGCTGGTGCGGTTGATCGCCGAGCACCTGTACCGGCGTGACAAGCGCGTCGCGATCCTGTTGAGGGGGTATCGCCGGCCGTCGGACAGAAGGACAAAGGCCGTCGGCGATTTTCGTCTCTTGGGGGACGAGGGGGCCTGGCTCAAGCAGGCGTTGTGCGCCAAGGCCGACGTCTTTGTCGCCCCCGACAGAAAAGAGCTTGCCCGGAATGTCGATGCCCCGGGTCGTTACGAAGTGCTCGTCCTCGACGATGGATTTCAGCACTGGCGTCTCAAGAGGGACCTCGATATCGTGGCCGTGGACGCGACGCGGGGCCTGGGCAACGGCTTCATGATTCCGGCGGGCCCGCTGCGCGAAGAGGCCCGGGCACTCGCCCGAGCCCACGTCGTGTGTCTGACGCGGACCGACGAGGTGGCGGCAACGCCGTGTCACGCCCTCAAGGAGAGGCTGAGGCGATTCGCCCCGCGTGCGGACCTGGTGGAACTGGCGGTCCGGCCGAAGGCCGTGACCCGCGTCAAGACCGGAGCGGCCGTTGACGTCGGCGCGTTCAAGGGAAAGGCAGTCGGCATCTTCTGCGGCATCAGCAATCCCGCCTCGTTCCGCCGGACCCTTCAGGCGATGGGCGCGGACGTCGTCTATGAAAAGTTTTTCGAGGACCACCACGTCTACACCCAGCAGGAGATCGATCTTCTGGCCGGGGAGGCGGCAGGCCGCGGGGCCACGGCGCTGTGCACGACCGAGAAGGATGCGGTCCGCCTGGAAGGGATCGCCTTCGGGCCCGTCGATATATTGGCGGTATCCGTTGAGCTCGGCTTTGTCTGCGGCCAAGAGGCATTTTATGGGCGATTGGATTCTCTTTTTACTGTTTAGCGCCGCGTCTTTTGTGCTGCGCTGGATCCCGATCGGCGCGTCTCTGGCCGCGGCCCGCGGCGTGGGCCGGATCTATGCGCGCCTCCCGTCGCGCGGCCGTCTGCGGGCCCTGGCCCACCTCAAGGTGGCGTTCCCCCGGGAGAGCCGGGCCTGGCGTCAGGCCGTGGTGCGGTCCATGTTCGAGCACTTTGCCCAGAATGCCGTCGAGGTCCTTTATGCGCCGTACCTTGACGAGCGCCGCATCCGTTCCTACGTGCGCCTGAGCGGCGAGGACGCGGTGCGCCGGGCCATCGATTCGGGCAAGGGGGTGCTTCTCCTGGGCGTCCACGCGGGCAGCTGGGAGCTGTCCAATATCGCCTGCGCGGCATTTTTTCCTGAGCGTAAATACGCCATGCTCGTCCAGCCGCAGAGGCGCACCCGGCGCCTGGACCGTTTCCTCAATGAGATGCGCGAGCGCAAGGGCTGCCACGTGATCGGCGTCGGAGAGCTTAAGAAGATGATGACGCACCTCTCCGGGAACAATATCCTCGGCATGGTGGCGGACCACGGCGGACGGGAGGGGCTGCCGGTGGCGTTTTTTGACAAGAAGGCCCGCGTGCCCGTCGGAAGCATGAAGCTCGCTGAAAAACTGGGTTCCCGCATCTTCCTTTCTTTTGTCCGGCGCGTCCAGGGCCCGCACCACGAACTCCTGTTTTCGGAATATGAGCCGGTCCACAGCGGCGAAGAAGCGGCGGACCTGCACGAGAACCTCAGGCGTATCAACGGCGTCTTCGAGGGATACATCCGACGCTACCCGCAGGAGTATCTCTGGACGTACCGCCGCTGGAAGCACGGGCCGCAGAAAGATGTCCTGATTCTGAACGACGGTAAGGCCGGCCATCTGAAGCAGTCTTGGGCCCTGTGCGCGATGCTCCGGGAGGCCGGATTTGACGTGCGCGCCCGCGTCGTCGACGTCGTCTTCAAGAGCGGCCGCGGACGCCGTTTCCTGGCCGTGGCCGGCCGTCTCTTCGGGCCGCGTCTCCTGATGCGGTTGCTGCCGCTGGCCCTGACACGCGAGACACATGAGAGGCTCTCATCCGTTTTCTGCGACGCGGTCGTCTCTGCCGGCTCGTCGCTGGCGGCGGTGAACCTGGCGTGCGCGTACGAAAATCAGGCGCGTTGTGTCGTGATCATGCGGCCGGGGGTCTTTTCAAGCCGGCAGTTCGACCTTGTCCTGATGCCGGAGCACGATCGTCCCCGACCGCAAAAGAACGTGCTGGTGACGGTCGGCGCGCTCAGTCACGTCACGCGCGAGGACCTGGAGTCGGATTTTAACAGGCTCGTCGCCGCGTACCCGGCCCTGAAAGAAGAGACGCGCCGGGTTCCCCGGATCGGCCTGTTGCTCGGCGGGGATTCGAAGAACTATGCGTTGACGCCGTCCATCGCCGTCTTCGTGTGCGATCAGATGAAGAAGGTCCTTGACGCGAGGGACGCCGAGCTCGCCATCACGACCTCCCGGCGCACGGCACCGGCCGTGGCGCAAACCGTGAGAGAATATTTCGGGAAGGACCCGCGTTGTCGCCTGGTCGTGATCGCCTCAGAGCATAATCCCGAGGGGGCGATGGGCGGCATCTTTTTCTGGAGCGATGTCCTGGTCGTCAGCGGTGACAGCATCTCGATGGTTTCCGAGGCGTGTGCCAGCGGCAAGCCGGTGGTCGTCTTTGAGCCGCACACGAAGAATGCGCCGAACAAGGTCCAGCGCTTCCTGGATCTCCTCGCCGCCAAACATTACATCGACCGGGTGAAGCCTAACGGGCTCTTGTCGGTCCTGGAGGACGTCATGAGCGGCCGGTCCGAGCGGCCCGTCCTCGATCCGAGGCCGCGCATCATCGAGGCCCTCAAGAAGCTCTTTTGACCGTGATGAAGATACTGCAGATTCTTCCTCAATTGGACGTCGGCGGCGTGGAGAGCGGAACGGTAGATCTTGCACGCTACCTGAAACAGCAGGGTTATCCGTCCGCGGTCGCCTCGACAGGGGGCGCCCTTGTGGCGCAGCTCGAGGCCGAGGGGATCCCCCACTATAGACTGCCCGTCGCGTCCAAGGCCTTCTGGGTGATGCTGCGGGCCTCGCGCCGCCTGCGCGGGATCATCGTGCGGGAAAAGATTGATATCGTCCACGCGCGTTCGCGCGTGCCGGCGTGGGTGGCCTTCATGGCGACGCGCGGCACGGACGCGATCCTCATCACCACGGCCCACGGCCACTACAGCCGTCATATCTTCAGCCCGATGATGGGTTGGGGAAAGTTCACCATCGTTCCCAGCGTCGTGATCGGCCGTTACATGATGGCGCAGTTCAAGGTACCCCGTGAAAACATCCGGTTCATCCCGCGCGGCGTGGATCTGGAGCGTTACCGCTTTCGCGGCGCGCCGCTCGAAAAAAGGAAAGAAGGACCCCTCATCGGCGTGATCGGCCGCCTCTCGCCGGTGAAGGGGCACGTCTATTTTTTGAAGGCGCTGGCGCTGGTCCGGCGGGGCTGTCCCGATATCCGCGCCTGGATCGTCGGCGGGGTCTCTCCGGGCAAGGAGAGCTATAAGGAAGAGCTGGAGGTGTGGTGCCGGCGCCTGGGTCTGGGCGGGACACTGACCTTTTACGGCAACCGCGGGGACATCCCCGGCGTGCTCAGCGAACTTGATTGTCTCGTCATGCCTTCGGTGGTCGAGGAATCGTTCGGCCGCGTGATTATCGAGGCGCAGGCGGTCGGCGTGCCGGTGGTGGCCTCGCGCATCGGCGGGATCAATGAGGTCGTTGCCGACGGCACGGACGGCCTGCTCGTCGACCCGCGCGACCACGAAGGGTTGGCCGCAGCCATGACGAAGGTCCTAGAGGATCGTTCCCTCGCGATACGGCTCATTGAGAACGGACGCCGCAAGGTGGAAGAGTCCTATTCCCTGGAGCGTATGGGCGCCAGGACGCTCGCGGTCTATAGGGAGGCCTTTGATAAGCCGCGCCTTTTGGTCATCAAGATCGGCGCCCTCGGCGACGCGGTTCTCGCGGTCCCTTCGTTCAAGGCGATCAAGAGAGAGTTTGGCTCAGCGCACGTCACGTGCCTCGTCGGCCGCGAGGCGGAGGTGGTCTTGCGGCGCTGTCCTTTTGTGGATGAGCTGATCGTGTGCGATTTCAAAAATAAGCATTCGGGGATGAAGGGGCTCTGGCGTCTTGGCAGGTTTTTGTCACGCCGGCGCTTCGACAGCGTCATCGATTTTCAGAATAATAAGAAGAGCCATCTGTTGGGGTATCTTTCTTTCGCGGCCAGGCGATACGGGTATGACAACGGCAAGTGGGGTTTTTTGCTTAACAGGAAGGCCGTTGAGAGCCGTGTGCCGATGGACCCCGTGCGCCACCAGTTCCAGGTTCTGAAGATGCTCGGTATCGAGTATCGCGGCGAAGAGTTAGAATTGTGGCTCTCTGCGGAGGACCGCGCGCACGCGCGCCGTTTTCTTGAAGAGGGCGGCTGGAAGGGGCAGCCGCTCGTCGGATTGAACATCGGGGCCAGCCCCCGCTGGCGCACCAAGTGTTGGCCCGTGGAGTACTTCGCCGAGTTGTGCGGCCGGCTGGAAGAGCGGGGTTACGCCGTGGTCCTGACGGGCAGCCGCGCGGACGCCGGCCGCGCCCAGAAGATCCTCAAAGAGACACAGGCAACGCCCCTGTGCGCCGTGGCCCGGACGAGCTTTCTCGAGTTGGTGGCGTTGATGGAGTCCATGAGCGTCTTCGTGACGGGCGACTCCGCGCCCATGCACGCGGCCGCGGCGATGAAGAGGCCCTTCGTCGCGCTCTTCGGTCCGACCGACCCCCGCCGCCACGTGCCAGAGAGCGCGCCGTGCCTTGTCTTGCAAAAAGGCTGCCGCCCCTGTTACAAAGATACGTGCCCGAAGAAACGGTTCGTCTGCATGAAGACGATCAAGCCGTCGGACGTCCTGGCGGCCGTCGACCAGCTCGCAAGCACCAAAAATGACACTCAAAGACCAGGTCTTTCAGTGTCAAAATGGTAGGTCTATGACGATATTGTTATTGGCGAATCATCTCAATACCGGGGGGATCACCGCGTATCTGCTGGGGCTCTGCCGGTGTCTGCACGGCCGCCACGGGATCCGTATGGTCGTCGCCTCGCGCGGCGGGAACTGCGAGAAGGATTTTATCATATTGGGCGTCAGGTGTCTGCGCGTGCCGCTGACGACCAAGTGCGAGGTGAGCCCGAAGGTGCTTTGGTCGTATTGGAAGCTCGGGCCGCTGGTCAAGGCCCTGAAGATTGATGTGATCCATGCCAACACGCGCGTGACGCAGGTGTTGGCGGCGCTCCTCTCGCACCGGACGGGCATTGCGTACCTGTCGACCTGCCATGGATATTTCAAGGTACGCCTGTCGCGCCGATGGTTGCCGTGCTGGGGCCGCAAGGTCATCGCGATCAGCGAACCGGTACGCCGTCACCTGATCGAGGACTTCAAGGTACGCCCCGAGCGGGTCGTCCTGATCCGCCACGGCATCGATCTGAAACGCTTCACGCCGCGCAGCCAGCATGAGAAGACGGCGCTGCGCCATTTCTGGAGCATCCCGGAAGACAAGAGGCTGGTTGGTCACATCGGACGCCTCTCCGTCGTGAAAGGGCAGGTCTATTTTCTCGAGGCCGCCCGTATGCTCCTGGTCCGGCGGCACGACGTCTTCTTTCTTTTGATAGGGGAGGGTCCGGAAAAGGCCGCGCTGCGGGCCGCCATGGAGCGCTGGGGGCTGGAGCCGCATATCCGGCTCGTGGCCTCGACCAAGGACACGTCGCTGGCCCTGAGCCTCATGGACGTCTTTGTCATGCCGTCGCTCGAGGAGGGGCTCGGGCTTTCGGTCCTCGAGGCCCAGGCTCAGGGCGTGCCGGTGGTGGCGAGCCGCGTCGGCGGGTTGAGTGATATCATCCAAGACGGGATCACAGGTCGGTTGGTGGCGCCGCGGGATGCCGGGGGGCTCACCGAAGCCGTAGGCCATCTCCTGGACGATGCCGCCGCAGCAAAGAGCATGTGCGAGGAGGCCCGGCGCCGGATGCAAGCCACCTTCTCTGCGGAACAGATGGCTGAGACAACGCGCGCGGTGTACACGACATTATAAGGAACAGGGCTGTGATATGAGGAAGAGGGCTGCGATATGAGGAACAGGGCTGTAATGAGATGGGTCCGCAAGGTCCTGCTGTATGTCGGCGTCTTCTTCTGCACGGGCTTCCTGATGTGGGTGGGTTATCTCTGGAAGAGCGGGCCGGACGCCACGATCCTGATGTATCACAGTGTTGGGGAGACCTTTGTGGACACGCCGGGGCTTGGCATGGCGACCGAAACGTTTGCCCGTCAGATGGCCTTTTTCAAGCGTCACGGTTATCGCGTGCTGCGGCTGACGGAGCTCATTGAAAAGCTCAAAAGAGGCGAACGGGTCGGTCCCAGGACGATCGTCCTCACCTTTGACGACGGCTACGAGGACAATTATACGAACGTCTTGCCGATCCTGAAGGAATACGGTTTTGCGGCCACCGTCTTTGTCATCACGGACCTGATAGGCAGAGAGACCTATATGTATGACCGGCCGGTGCAGATTCTGTCGGTCGCCATGATGCGGGAGATGGCGGATTCCGGGTTGGTCGATTTCGGTGTCCACTCCGCGACCCACGCGCATCTGCCCGATCTGGACGGCGACCCGCAGGCCCTCTCCCGCGAGGTCGACGCCCCGCGGCGATTCCTGGAGGGATTGCTGGGGCGGCCGGCTACCGTTTTTTGCTATCCCACAGGTGGTTATTCACGGGTCGTCCAGAAGCGGGTGCGGGACGCCGGTTTTTGTGCGGCCGTGACGACCAATCCAAAAAAAGGTTACATCTATGACGACCTCTTTGCCTTAAAGCGGATCAAGATGAACGGCACGGAGCATCCGGTCGAGTTGTTTTTCAAGACGAGCGGCTACTACCTGAAGATGAAGGAGATGGACACGTGAGCGCGGCGGGGGTGCGGGCGATACAGGAGAAGATCTTGATCGTCGAGGTCAACTGGCTCGGCGACATCCTCTTTTCGACGCCGGCGGTGCGCGCCCTCCGGCGCGAGCACCCCAGGGCGTACCTGGCGGCCCTGGTCGTGCCCCGCGGCAAGCAGGTTCTCGCCGGCAACCCCTATATCGACGAATTGATCGTCCTCGACGAAGAGAAGAGGCATCGGGGGTGGCGCGGCAAGATGCGGCTCGTGCGGGATCTGAGGGTTCGCAAATTTTCCCTGGCCTATGTCTTGAGGCCTTCGGTCTCGCGCACGCTGGTCCTTTGGCTGGCGGGGGTGAAGCGCCGTATCGGTTTCGACAAAAAGGCGCCGTTTCTCCTGACCGAGGCCGTACCGGTGCCCGAGGACCCGGCGATGCACCGCGGCGATGTCTATTATTATCTCGTTAAGCGCACCCCGATCCCCGCGTCCGAGCGGTACTGCGATTTTTACGTGGCCCCGTCGGACCGCGAGCACATCGATGATTTTCTGCGCAGCCGCCGCTGCGGGGCTGGCAGGCCTTTTGCGGCGCTGCACGTCGGCGGGAACTGGGATCTCAAGCGTTGGCCCAGGGAGGCGTTTGTCGGCCTGACCAACGCCTTGATGGAGACGTGTGGCGTTGATGTCGTCATCTCGGGGTCGATTCTCGACGAGGTGCCGGCGCGGGAGATCGCAGACCGTTCGGTCCGCCGGCCCGTGATCGCCTGCGGCCAGACGACCCTGAGGCAATTGGGGGCGCTCTTCGAGAGGGCCGCCTTCGTCGTCTCGGCCGATTCGGGGCCGCTGCACATCGCGATGGCGGTCAAGGCCCGGACCATCGGTCTCTTCGGCCCGACCGAGCCGCGCGTCACGGGCCCCCTGGGATTGAGCGAGTATGCGGTCCTGCGGCCGCCCGACCTGTCGTGCGCCGTGCCGTGTTACAACCTGTCGTGCGCCGATAATGTCTGTATGCGTTCCATCAGCGTCGATCACGTCTTAAACGAAGCGGAGAACCGCGGATGGTTGAAGCGCCCCAAGACGTAAAGAAGATCCTGTACATCACGATGAGCAACCTCGGCGACGTGCTGATGGCGCTGCCGGCCTTTGATTTTCTGCGGCGTACCTTCCGTAACGCGCGTATCACCGTCGTCGCGGGAACGCGCACCAAGGTCCTCTTTGAGACGCACCCCGATGTCGACCGCCTCATCGTTTACGACAAGCAATCTTCTCTTGGCGAAAAGAAGGCGTTGTTCCGGGAACTGCAGGCGGAAGGTTTCGACGTCGTCATCGACCTCAAAAATTCTTTTTATCGCTGGGGGCTGCGGGCTCGTTTCAAGAATCCGGCGTGGGTGCGTATGCCTTCTTGGATCGAGCACTCGCGTCACGAGCACCTTTACAAGACGGTCCTGGCCGTCGGCGGCCGGAACATCTCCAAGGAGGAATTTTTGGCCCTGGATGCCCGGCGCAACCCGTCGTTCATCCGGGCCGCGGACCACGGTTATGTTGATGACCTCCTCGCCGAAAGAGGCATCGCCAAGACAGACACCTTCGTGCTGGTCGCTCCCGGCGCGCGCAGCGACCTCAAAAAGTGGCACATCAGCGGTTACGCGCAGGTCATCCGGGAGCTGCCGGCCGTCGTCAAGTTGCCCGTCGTGGTCATCGGCGACCGCGGCGACCGGGCGGTGATCGAACGGGTGGTGCGGGAGGCCGGCGTCGGCGTCGTGGCGCTGATTGACCAGACGGACTTCAGCCAGTTGGCGGCGCTGGTGCAGCGTGCCCGGTTCATCATCTGCAACGACAGCGGCGTCCTGCACCTGGGCAGCTACCTGGGCGTGCCGGTTATTGGCATCTACGGCCCTTCGAACGAGCGCCGCTACGGCCCGTGGTCGGCCGAGAGCCTCGTCGTGCGCAAGCACGTTGCGTGCGCGCCCTGCGAGAAGGCGCATTGTGCCCGGGGTCGCGTGTGCATCGAGATGATCCGGCCCTACGACGTCCTCCTGGCGGTGCAGGCGATGATGGGAGGCCCGGCCGAGCGTGTCCGTTGGACCCGCCCCAAGCGTATCCTCGTGGCGCGCACGGACCGCATCGGCGACGTGCTCTTATCCACGCCGGCCATCAAGGCGTTGCGCACGCACTATCCGACGAGCTACATCGCGATGATGGTCTCGCCCTACACCCGCCAGATCGTGGAGGGCAACCCGTATCTCGACGAGGTGATCGTCGTGGACAAGCGGGGGCGCCACCGCGGGCTCTTAGCGACGTGGCGCCTCGCCCGGGCCCTGCGCCAAAAGGACTTCGACGTGGCGGTAGTCCTGCACCCGACGGTGCGCGTGCACCTCTTGTGTTTCCTGGCCGGCATCAGGGAACGCATCGGTTACGACAGGAAGGCCCCGTACTTCCTGACCCGCACCATCCCACATAAAAAACAAGAAGGCAGAAAGCATGAATTGGAGTATAATTTTGATTTGTTGGAGCCGTTGGGCATCACGACGGTCGAGCGCGAGATCTACATGCCCATCCGAGCGGATGCCGAACGGGATGTGGAGGGCCGCCTGAGGAAGGCGGACCTCGACGCGCAGGCGCTCCTGGTCGCGATCAGCCCCGCGGCCAGCGACCTGTCGCGGCGCTGGCCCTGTGAAAAATTTGCCGCGCTCATCGACCATTTGGGTCAGCTGCCGGGTGTCCGGATCGTCGTGGTCGCCGAGGCCGCACACCGCGCCGTGACACAGGATCTCCTGTCGATGATCCACGTTCGTGTCGTCGACTTCACCGGCGCGTTCGATCTGAGTCAATTGGCCAGTCTCTTCAGGCGCTGCCGTCTGGTCGTCTCCAACGACTCCGGGCCCGTTCACCTGGCCGTCGCCGTCCACACGCCCGTGATCGCCATCTTCGGCCGCAATCAGGCGGGGTTGAGTCCGGAGCGCTGGAGGCCGTTGGGGCCCCGGGATATTGTTGTTCATAAGAAGATGGCGTGCGCGCCGTGCCTGGCCCATGCGTGTACGCGGGGTTTCCAGTGTCTGGAGGCGATCAGCGTCGACGAGCTATTCAGGCACGCGCAGGGTATCCTTAAGAGCTCAGAACCGTAACCGGTGTCCGGCCCCAAGGGGGCGGCGGACACAACGAAGGAGGACGCATGCAGGAGAGAAAGATCAGCAATGTCGTGGCCTTGGCCGTGACGCTGTTGGCGGTGGTGACGGCCGTGTCGTTCAGTCTCGCCTCCGTGTCGTATCAGCGGCAGGTCGTGGCGCTGCGGAAGGCCAACGCGCAGTACCAGGTGTTGATCGGGCGCTACAAGAGCACGCTGGAGAACATCCAGAAACAGCTTGCAGGCGTTGGGGTGAAGGCAGAGTAAGTTTATCCCGACGCTTTAAAACCGCGGTCCTTGGATGACCTTAATGTCCTATTCCAGATCCATCCTGAGCGAAGCTCAAGGATAGGCCGCGGCGGAAGCCGGTCGGGATTCCGCCCCGAAGGGGCAGGAAAAGGGAACCCCGGGCTTTAGCCCGGGTGGGCTCCATGACGCTCTGTCGTCTGTGTACCAGAGCTCTAAGGCGCGCGCGGGCCGAAGAAACCGAGCGCGGGCCGAAGAAGCCGAGTTTCGGCCCGGCTCATGGGAGTGTGTCCCTCCCGGAGCGAACGCCGTGAGCGGAGCCCCGCTGATTTCAGGTCGGGATTATATTAAAAAGGAGGTACGGGATGGGGAAGGGAAGGATGAGAGGATTGGTGTTTGTGCTTATAGCCGTTGCGGCGGGTTTTATCGGCGGCGACGCCCTGGCCCGGCGCCGGGCCCAGGTCGCGGTCGCCCAGGCGCGGGCCGAGAGCCGGATCTACCAGCAGGAATCCGAGAGGCTCTCCGGGATCCTGCGCAACATCCGCCTTACGGCGACGCAGGCGACGGTCGTGGAAAAGGCCGAGTGAAGCGGACGGGTCTACATCGGGCCGCCGTGGACAAGGGGCTTTCTTTTTATTGACGGTGTGAGGGTCCGTTGATATAATTAACATTCTTGTAGAAGGTCTAAAAATGCTTGATTTCTCAAAGGTTAAAACATATTCGATCCGCAAGCGGCGAAGCAAGGTGGACACATCTTTGTTCGCCAAACCCCTGAAGCCGAAGGCGTCGGCAAGGGCGCTGCTTGAGTCGTTTCCAAACATTCTTAAAGCTAAGGAGTTAAGGGAAATCGTCCGGGCTGTCGTCAAGGCGCGCAAGAAGGGGAAGCCCGTGATCCTGATGATGGGCGCGCACGTGATCAAGTGCGGCCTGTCGCCGTTGGTGATCGACCTCATCCGGCGCCGGGTCGTGACGGCCGTGGCGGTGAACGGCGCGGGCGTGATCCATGACTTCGAGATCGCGTACTGGGGTGAGACCTCCGAAGACGTAGCCAGCGCCCTGAAGGACGGAAGTTTCGGCATGGTCAAGGAGACCGCCCTTTTTATCAACGCGGCGGCGAAGGCGGCGGCGGCCCGGGGCCAGGGTTTTGGCGCAACGATAGGGTTTGCCGTTGACAGGGAGAACCTGCGCCATAAAAATCTGAGCATCGCGTACGCGTGCTGGAAACAGGCTATTCCCCTGACCGTGCACGTGGCGATCGGAACGGACATCATCCATCAGCACGCGAACTTCTCGGGCGCCGACACCGGTGCGGCCTCGGCGACGGACTTTCGCATCCTGACGCGTGAGGTGGCGCGCCTGAACAACGGCGGCGCGGTGCTGAACTTCGGTTCGGCCGTGGTGATGCCGGAGGTCTTTTTGAAGGCCCTGAGCGTGGCACGCAACCTGACGGGAAAGGTCAAGAATTTCACGACGGCCAACTTCGACATGAACGTCCACTACCGGCCTTTTCAGAATATCGTGACGCGGCCGGTGCTGGGTTCGGGTCGCGGCTATTATATCGTGGGTCACCACGAGATCATGCTGCCGTTGTTGACGCAGGCGATCCTGGAAGAAGGCCACTGGTCGGCCGGATAAGGCCGACCGGTGAGCGCGCCCCGCCAAGTCGGTGAGGCGGGCCGGTGCCGCACAAAGTGGAACACAGGAGCCAGGCTCCTATGTTTCCCTTTCGTGGAAGGCAGGGTGTGACCGGGCAAGGTGAGTCGTTGAGCGCATCCCGCCGAGAGGTGGGACGGGGCCGGGGGCGCCAAAGCGCCCACGGCAAAACTCAGGTGTCGAGCGACAGAAAGGTTAGGACGATGACCGCGAAGAGATTGAAAGACATCCTGGCGCGATTTC
Organism: uncultured Planctomycetia bacterium; assembly: GCA_964501505.1. Classification (GTDB taxonomy): domain Bacteria; phylum Omnitrophota; class Gorgyraeia; order Velamenicoccales; family Velamenicoccaceae; genus CAZCSY01. The sequence continues at coordinate 10,076 of CAZCSY010000013.1, read as the reverse complement.
ACAAGGCCCGCGTGCTGGTCGTGGGTGACCTCGTCCTCGACGAGTTTGTCTGGGGTAAGGCGGAGCGCATCTCGCCCGAGGCGCCGGTGCCGGTGGTCTGGGCCGAGGCCCAGTCGTATATGCCCGGCGGCGCCTCGAACGTCGCCAACAATATCGCGTCCCTCGCCGGGCAGGCGGCCTTGTGCGGGGTCGTGGGCGAGGACTCGTACGCCGACGTGCTCCTGGGGCGTTTGCGCGACCGGGGCGTGGACACGGACGGCATCCTCGCCGAGGCCGGCCGGCCGACGACGGTCAAGACGCGCATCATCGCCGCGCACCAACAGGTGGTGCGCGTGGATTGGGAGAAGACGCATCCGCTGACGGACGCGAGCGCCCGCCGCCTCCTGGAGGTCGTGCGGCGCAAGATGCCCGAGGTGGACGCGGTGGTGGTTGAGGATTACGGCAAAGGCGTGGTGACGCCGTCCGTCCTGAAAGGGGTGATCGCGGCGGCCCGGCGCCACAACAAGATCGTCACCGTCGATCCGAAGATCGAGCACTTCGGATATTACAAGGGCATCACGGCTATGACGCCGAACGAAAAGGAGGCGGCGGCGGGTACCGGCATCAAGATCACGACCGACGCCGACGTCGACAAGGTCGGGCGCAAGCTGTTGAAGAAGAGCGGGGCCCAGGGCATCCTGATCACGCTGGGCGAAAAAGGCATGAAGCTCTACAAGGGCACCCGCGTCACGCACATCCCGACAGTGGCCCAGGAGGTCTTCGACGTCTCGGGCGCCGGCGATACGGTCATCGCTGTCTTCACACTTGCCTTGGCATCGAAGGTTCGGATGGAGGATGCCGCTGAGATCGCAAACGTCGCGGCCGGCATCGTCGTGGGCAAGATCGGCGTGGCCGTTGTCACGCCGGATGAGATCGTCACCACGTGGCACCGCGCCGCAAGGGCAGCAAGGGCAAGATAAAGGGAGTTATCCTTTTGCAGGACACCAAGAGCAGGCAGAGGGGGTCGTTATGAAGGCTGTCGGCGTCATCCCCGCGCGCTACTCTTCCGTGCGCTTCGAGGGCAAGGTCTTGGCCGATATCCGCGGCAAGCCCATGATCCAGCACGTCTGGGAGAGCGCGAAGAAGGCCAAGGCCCTGGATGGGCTGATCGTCGCCTGCGACGACGAGCGGATCATGAAGGTGGTCAAGGGCTTCGGCGGTGAGGTGGTCATGACGGCCAAGGGGCACGGCAGCGGCACCGAGCGCATCATCGAGGTCGTGGCCGACCTCGAGGTCAGGGTCGTGGTCAACGTCCAGGCCGATGAGCCGCTCATCCACCCGTCGATGATCGACGACGTGGCGTATCCGCTCCTCCACTCCAAGGACCTCGTCGTCGCGACGCTCATGAAGCGTATCGAGCAGGAGGAGGAGATGGCGGACCCGAACGTCGTCAAGGTCGTCGTCGACAAAAAGGGCAGGGCCCTGTACTTCTCGCGCTGTCCCATCCCGTTCGTGCGCGACGACGAGCCGGGGATGCGCGTGCACTACAAGCACATCGGGCTCTACGCCTACACCAAGGATTTTCTCTTCACCTACAAGAAGCTTAGCCCCACGCGGCTCGAGGAGTTGGAAAAACTGGAACAGCTCAGGATCCTGGAGAACGGCTATCCCATCCGGGTGATGGAGACCAAGCACGAGTCGATCGGCGTCGATACGCGCGAGGACCTGGAGCGCGTGTGCGCGCTGCTGGATATCAAGGATAGGGTAAGAGAGGGATCATGACGCGTTCCCGAGAGGTCAAGATCGGAAACGTGGTGATGGGGGCGGGCCGGCCGTTCGTGCTGATCGCGGGACCCTGCGTCATCGAAGACGAGAAGAGCGTCTTGGACCACGCGGCGCGGTTGAAGGCGATGTGCGCCCGCGCCGACGTGCCGCTTATCTTCAAGTCGAGTTACGATAAGGCCAATCGCACCTCCCTGTCCTCCTATCGCGGGCCGGGGTTGGTAAAGGGACTCAAGATCCTCGCCAAGGTCAAAGAGGAGCTGGGCCTGCCTTTGTTGAGCGACGTCCATACGGTCAGCGAGATCAGCGGCGCCGCTGGCGTGCTCGATGTCTTGCAGATACCGGCCTTTTTGAGCCGTCAGACGGACCTCTTGGTGGCGGCCGCCAAGACGAAGAAGGTCGTCAATATCAAGAAGGGGCAGTTCCTCGCGCCGTGGAACATGGCCGAGGCCGCGAAAAAGGTCGCTAACAACGGCAACCGGCGGATCCTCCTGACGGAGCGGGGCACCTCGTTCGGGTACAACAACCTCGTCGTGGATTTCAGGAGCCTGGCGATCATGCGTGAGATCGGCTATCCCGTGATCTTCGACGCGACGCACAGCGTGCAGGAGCCCGGCGGCCGCGGCGACGCGAGCGGCGGCGAGCGGCGCTACGTGGCGGGGCTCGTGCGGGCGGCGATCGCCTTCGGCGCCGATGGGATCTTTATCGAGGTTCACGAGAAGCCGGACAAGGCGCCGTGCGACGGGCCGAACATGATCTCCTTGGAAGCCCTGGAGGCGCTCTTGCCCGTCTTCAAGGCCTTCGACGTTTTGGCCCTCAAACATAAGGTGCGGTGATGTATTTAGCGCAGGCCAAAAGAGTCCTGGAGATAGAGGCCTCGGCGGTGTCGCGCCTGGCGCGGCGTCTGGGCGCGGAGTTCAACGATGCCATCGATATCCTTTTTAAGTGTTCCGGCCGCGTCATCGTAACGGGGATGGGCAAGGGCGGTATCATCGGCCAGAAGATCAGCGCCACCCTTTCCTCGACGGGGACGCCGAGTCTCTTTTTGCATTCGGCCGAGGCGATCCACGGGGATCTGGGCCGTGTGACGAAAGACGACGTGATCCTGGCCATCTCCAACTCCGGCGAGACCGAAGAGGTGATTCGGCTTCTGCCGCTCATCAAGAAGATCGGCACGCGGCTCATCGCGCTCACCGGCAACGGCAAGTCCACGCTCGCCCGCCATAGCGATGTGGTCCTCGACGTCTCCGTGACGAAAGAGGCCTGTCCGATGGGCCTGGCACCGACGGCAAGCACCACCGTGACCCTGGCGATGGGCGACGCGATCGCCGTCTGCCTGCTGGAGAAGAAGGGATTCAAGGAGAAGGATTTTGCCTTTTTTCACCCCGGCGGGGTCCTCGGCAAGAAGCTCCTCTTAAAGGTGGAAGACATCATGCGCCAGGGGCAGGCCAATTGCGTGGTGTGCGAAGAGGACCTCGTGTGTGACGTTTTGGTCGCCGTCACCGAGGCCCGGGCCGGCGCCGCGAGCGTCGTGAGCAAGAAAGGGATATTGATCGGCATCTTCACCGACGGCGATCTGCGCCGCCACCTGGAGGCCGACCGGCAGCTGTTGACGTGTCCCGTCAAGGACGTCATGACCAAGCGGCCCACGACGATCGGCAAGCAGCGCCTGGCCAGCGAGGCGCTGCGTATCCTCAAAGAGAAACGCATCGACGAACTCCCGGTCGTGGACGCGAAGGGGCGGCCCATCGGCATGCTCGACGTCCAGGATCTTCTGAAGATCGGGCTCGTATAACTTTCCATGAAAAAGGTTTCGGCGAAAAAGGTCTCGGCGGCCCTGCGGGCCCGGTTCAGGAAGGTCCGGTTTCTACTTCTCGACGTCGACGGGGTCCTGACGGACGGCCGCATCGTCTACGACGCGAAGGGCGTCGACGCGCGGTTCTACGACGTCCAGGACGGCCTCGGCGTGTACCTCCTGGGTCGCATGGGCATCAAGACGATCCTGATCACCGCGAAGGGCTCGCCGTGCCTCAGGCCGCGCGCCCGGGACATGCGCGTGGAAGCGGTCTATGAGGATACCGTGAAGACGCGGCCGTATAAGAAGATTCTTAAGAAGTTTGACGTCTGTGACGAAGACGTCTGTTTCATGGGCGATGACTTCGTGGACCTCGCCGTGATGCGCCGCGCGGGCGTCGCCGTGGCCCCGCGCCAGGCGGCGGACGAGGTGAAGAAGGTCGCTGACTACGTGACGCAACGAGAGGGCGGCCGCGGCGCGGTGCGCGAAGTGGCCGAGTTGATCTTGCAGTGCAAGGGGCTGTGGCACCGGGCCCTCAAAATCTATGAATAGGTTAACGTTACCCGCGATCCTCTTCGTCGTGTCGGCGCTGACGGCCCTCCCGGCCGCGGTCCTCCCTGCCCAGGGGGCGCTCGAGATGCCGGCGTCCTCGGAGCCCCAGCAGATGGAGGATTTTAATCTGACCGGTTACGGCGCCGACGGGCAAAAGACATGGGAGGTGGCCGGCGCCTCGATGGACATGCTGGACGACGAGATCAAGATCACCGATATCACGGCCCGCATGTTCGGAGAGCGGGAGAACCTCGTCGTCACGGCGGACCACGGAAATTTTGACAAGCAGAGCGGGATCGTGCGCCTGACCGACAACGTGCGGGCGGTGACGGACGGCGGGCTCAAGCTGAATACCGAGGTCCTGGACTGGTCGCAGACGGACCGCACCATCACGACGGACGAGAAGGTCCTGGTTGCGCGCGAAAACATGACCGCCGTGGGCACGGGCCTGGAGGCCGAACCCGATGCCAAGATCGCGAAGCTCGAAAAGGACGTCGTCCTGACGATCGAGCAGCAGAAGGAACAAGCGGAGGTCGCCCCCCAACCGCCGAAGGCGCTGGAACAGCCGTTCGGCGGCCCGGGCAAGCTCGTCATCACCTGTGACGGGCCGATGGAGCTGAATTACGACAAGCAGGTGGCGGTCTTCCACGATAACGTGAAGGTCGAGTCCGAAGATAACGCGGGGGCGCTGGTCGCCGATAAGATGACCGTCCTGTTTGATAGCGAGACGCGCCAGATCGATCGCATCGAGGCGCAGGGCAACGTCCAGATCCAGCGGGATGAGAATATTTCGTACAGCGACGGCGCCGTCTTCACGGCCGCCGAGCGCAAGGTCGTCCTGACCGGCCGGCCCAAGCTCGTCCTCTTTACCGAAGGAGAGGGGATCGCCGACATACCGATCGTCGAGGAGGATGCGTCGGGGGCCCTGCCGTGATGCATCTTCTGGAAGCCAAGGGATTGGTGAAGAGTTACTACGGCCGCCGCGTCGTCGACAAGGTCGACATCGAGGTCAGACGCGGGGAGGTGGTGGGCCTCTTGGGTCCCAACGGGGCCGGTAAGACGACGACCTTCTACATGATCGTCGGCATCGTCCCGCCCGAAGCGGGGCGTATCGTCTTTGACCACCACGAGATCACGCGCATGCCGATCCACCAGCGTTCGAACATCGGGATCGGCTACCTCGCACAGGAGAGTTCCGTCTTTCGGCGCCTGAGCGTTGCCCAGAACATCATGGCGATTCTCGAGACGCTGCCGATATCGTATCGCGAGCGAAAAAAAAGGTTGGACAGTCTTTTGGAAGAACTTAAAATTGCCCATTTGGCGGACCACAAGGCGTACACGCTCTCCGGCGGGGAGCGCCGGCGCCTGGAGATTACGCGGGCCCTCGTGACGTCGCCGTCCTTCATTCTCTTGGACGAGCCGTTTTCGGGTATCGACCCGATCGTCGTTGCCGACGCCCAGGAGATTATCCGGGAGCTGAGGGGCAAGGGCCTGGGCGTCTTGCTGACGGACCACAACGTGCGCGAGACGCTCTCGATCACGGACCGGGCGTATCTCATCGCCAGCGGCAGGATCCTCATCCACGGATCGGCGAACGACCTCATCAACGACCCGAAGGCGCGCGAGCTCTATCTGGGCGATCGCTTCCGGATGTAGCCCAGGGCAGGAAACACTTTCTTCGCCTGGGGGGGGAGCGCTCCACTAAATAAGAAAGGACAGGCCGTGAAGGTCACGAGTAAGCAGTCGAAGAACAACAAGGTCTTTCTGAACGTCGAGGTGCCGCGGGAGACGGTGCACAAGAAGTTTAACGAGGTCTACGACCGCATCGGCAGGGGGGCGAAGGTGTCGGGCTTTCGTCCCGGTAAGGCACCCCGCCAGGTGCTCGAGCAGCACCACAGCCAGGTCGCTCGCGAAGAGGTCATCAAGGATCTCGTCGCCGACAGTTACGATAAGACCGTCAAGGAAGAGCGGATCGACGTCATCGACCTGCCGCAGATCTCCGAGGTCGAGCTCAAGGACGACGTCCTGACCTATAAGGCCGAGGTGGAGGTCAAGCCCGAGATCAAGATCGGGCAGTACAAGGGGCTCAAGCTCAAAAAAGACGAGATCAAGGTCACGGCCTCAGACGTCACGGCCGCGATCGATGACCTCAAGAAGGACCGCGGCGATATCGACGAGGAGCGGCTCGCCAGGAGCCTCGGGTACCGTTCCCGTCAGGAGTTCGCGGAGTGCCTCGAAAAGCAGATTTTCCTGAAGAAGGAGAACGAGGCGCGGGCCAGGCTCGAGAAAGAGCTCATCGATCAGGCGCTCAGGAACAGTTCCTTCGAGGTCCCCCGGACGCTCGTCGAGCGCCGGGCCCGCGAGCTCGAGCACCAGGCCGCGCACCAGATGGCCAATTACGGGATGGCTGAAGACGAAATCAAGAAGCGTATTGAGGAGTACAGGCCGAAGTTCACGGCCCAGGCCGAGGAGCAGGTGAGGGTGTATCTGGTCCTCGAGGCGATCGCCAGGAAGGAAGAGATCGCCTCCGACGATAAGATGCTCAACCGCGCCATCGAATTGTTATTCGCCGAGGCCGAGTGGACCTGAGTTCCTTTGTTCGGGTCTGGCGCACATACGGATAAGGGGTTCGTGGTTTGATGGTTCATTATTTTTAACCGGGAGGGTCTGATGACGAAATCCCAGATGCTGGTGCCTATGGTCATCGAACAGTCGGGCCGCGGGGAGCGGGCCTACGACATCTATTCGCGCCTGCTCAAGGACCGCATCGTCTTCGTCGGCACGCCGATCGACGACAATGTGGCGAATCTCGTGATCGCGCAGCTGCTCTTCCTGCAGATGGAAGACGTAAACAAAGATATCAACGTGTACATCAACACGCCGGGCGGCCACGTCACGAGCGGTCTGGCCATCTACGACACGCTGCAGTTCGTGAGGTGCGGCGTGGCGACGTATTGCGTGGGTCAGGCCTCGAGCATGGGGGCGCTGCTGTTGGCCTGCGGCCGTAAGGGCAAACGTTACGCCCTGCCGCATGCGCGTATCATGATCCACCAGCCGTGGGGTGGCACCCAGGGCGCCGCGTCGGACATCTCCATTCAGGCAAAAGAGATCCTGCAGTTACGCGAGACGCTCGAAGAGGTCCTGGCCAAGCACACGGGTCAGCCGCTGGCAAAGATCAAGCAGGATTCGGACCGCGATTACTTCATGTCGGCCGAGGAGGCGAAGATCTACGGTCTCATCGACGAGGTGATCGTGTCCTCGAGCGAGGTCAAATAATCTATTCAACGGACAAGGAGGCGCATCCCATGAAGAAGACGTATCTTTTGACGCCGGGACCGACGCCGTTGCCGCCGGAGGTCTGTGAGGCGCTGGCGCGTCCCATCATCCACCACCGCACGCCGCAGTTCCAGGCCGTCCTGAAGGAGATCTTCGAGTCCCTCAAGGCCGTCTTTCAGACGAAGAACGACTGTTTCATCTTTGCCTCTTCGGGGACGGGCGCGATGGAGGCCGCCGTCGTCAACCTTTTGTCGTGGGGCGACACGGCGCTGATCGTCGAAGGCGGTAAGTTCGGGGAGCGCTGGACGGAGTTGTGTGCCGCCTACGGCATCAAGACGACGGTGATCAAGGTCCCGTGGGGCCAGGCGCTGGACGCCGAGGTCTTGAAAGAGCATCTCGTCAAGGACGCCACCATCAAGGCGGTCTTTACGACGCTGTGCGAGACCTCGACGGGTGTCGCCTTCGACATCAAGGGATTTGCCCAGGTCGTCAAGGAGACCGAGGCGGTCCTCGTGGTAGATGCCATCAGCGGCCTGGGCGCGGTCGACCTTCAGATGGACACATGGAACGTGGACGTGGTCGTCGCCGGCTCCCAGAAAGGGTTCATGCTGCCGCCGGGGCTGGGCTTCCTCAGCGTCAGCAAGAAGGCGTGGAAGTGCGTCGAGGAGTCGAGGTGCCCGAAGTACTATTTTGACCTCAAGAAGGCCAAGAAGGCCTTGGAAAAGACCGACACGGCCTTCACGCCCGCCATCGGTATTATCATCGCCCTGAACGAGGCGCTCAAGATGATGCGCGCCGACGGGATGGAAATGATCTTCGCACGCCACCGCAGGCTCGCCGAGGCGACCCGGGCCGCGATCGCGGCGTTGGGCCTCGAGCTCTTCGCGCCGGACGCGGCGTCGGACGCGGTGACGGCGGCTAAGGTCCCCGAGGGGATCGACGGCGCCAAGCTCGTCAAGACGATGCGCGACGAGTACGGGGTGACCATCGCTGGCGGCCAGGGCGCGGTGAAGGGCAGGATCTTGCGTATCGCCCATATGGGCTACATCGCCGAGCACGACATCATCCTGGCCCTGGCGTGTCTGGAGAAGGTGTTGAAGAAGATGGGATATGCCTTTGAGTTGGGTGCCGGCGTCAGGGCGGCCGAGGAGGTCTTTTCAACATAAACAAAACGGTGCCGGCAGCGGCATCCCTTTTTAACGGAGTCAAACATGTTTAAAATCCTGGTCAGCGATGCTCTTTCACAAGAAGGTCTGAAGATCCTCAAGGAGTCAAAGGAGTTTGCCGTCGACGTCAAGACGGGCCTCAAGGGGGATGCCCTTAAAGAGATTATCGGAGATTATGACGCGATGCTCGTGCGCAGCGCCACCAAGGTGACGGCCGACGTCATCGAGGCCGCGACGAACCTCAAGATCATCGGCCGCGCGGGCGTGGGGCTCGATAACGTGGATCTCGCGGCAGCGACGGCCCGCGGCATCATCGTGATGAACACGCCGGGCGGCAACACGATCTCCACCGCCGAGCACACGATGAGCCTGATCCTGGCGCTGGCGCGTTCGATCCCCCAGGCGGACGCCTCGATGAAGAAAGACGAGTGGCGCCGCAAGGATTTCATGGGTGTCGAGCTCTACAACAAGACGATCGGCATCATAGGCCTTGGCCGCATCGGCATGGAGGTGGCGAAGCGCTGCCTTGCCTTCGGGATGCGCGTCAAGGGTTACGACCCGTACCTTTCGCGCGAGATCGCCGAGCAGGCCGGCATCGAGATCATGAAGCTCGATGCTATCTACCGGGAGGCCGATTACATCAGTGTCCACGTGCCGATGACCGAGGAGACGAAGGGGATGATCTCGGATGCCCAATTCGCCATGATGAAGGAAGGCGCGCGGGTGGTGAATTGCGCCCGCGGCGGGATCATCGACGAAGCGGCCTTAACAAGGGCCCTGGAGGCCGGCAAGATCGGCGGCGCGGCCCTGGACGTGTACACCTCGGAGCCGCCCAAGGACCTGGCGCTGGCAAAGTTCAAGAACGTCGTCCTGACGCCCCACCTGGGCGCCTCGACGCAAGAGGCCCAGGTGAACGTCGCCATCGAGATCGCCCACCAGGTCGCGGACGCGCTTTCCGGCAAGGGCATCCGCAACGCCGCCAACTACCCGTCGGTCGACCCGGAGACGTACCACGTGCTGCAGCCCTACATCAACCTCTGCGAGAAGCTGGGCAGCTTCTCGGGCCAGTACGCCGAGGGCGCGGCCCAGGAAGTCAACATCGTCTTCAGCGGCGAGATCGCCAAGCACGACACGGCGCCGTTGTCCATGGCGCTCCTGAAGGGGCTCTTGTCGCCGGTCCTTCAGGAGAGCGTCAATTACATCAACTCGCTGGCCCTGGCCAAGGAGCGCGGCATCAAGGTCATGGAGTCGAAGTCGCTCGAGGTCGACGAGTTCGTCAATCTTGTGTCCCTGGAGTTGAAGACGAACAAGGCGACCGTCTGGCTGGCGGGGACGCTCCTCGCCAAGTCCGAGCCGCGCCTCGTCAAGATCAACGAGTTTTTCGTCGAGGCCATCCCGGTCGGTTGCATGGTTATCATCAACAACTGGGACAAGCCCGGCATCATCGGGTCCCTCGGGACGCTGATGGGCCAGTACAACATCAACATCGCGGCGATGTCGTTCGGCCGGGAGAAGCAGGGCGGCAA
>CAZCSY010000012.1:0-29980 GCA_964501505.1 uncultured Planctomycetia bacterium | reverse complement strand
ATCTCCGTATCGGCCGTCACCTTTTTCGTGATGAAGATCGTCCCGACCTTTGCCACCATCCTGGAGTCGTTCGGCGTGCCGCTGCCCCTGGCCACGCGGATTGTCATCAACATCAGCCATTTCGTTATCAACAAGTCCTATATTATCGTCGCGACGGTCATGGGCGTCGTCTTTTTGGTCCGGCACCTGAATGCCCAGCCCAGGTTCAACCGCCTCTTCGAGGAGATGCGGCTCAAGGCGCCCATCATGGGCGATTTTTTCCGTTTTCTGCTTTTAGAGCGCTTCGCGACGACCATGGCGATCCTTGTTGAGAGCGGCGTTCCCATTCTTTACGCCCTGGAGATCTCTGAGCGCAGCTCCGGCTCGCTGAAGATGTCCGAGTGCATCGCTTTTATCAAGAAGAACGTCAAGGAGGGGCGCAGTATGGCCGAGCCCATGGAGAAGATGGAACTCTTCACGCCGATGGTCATCCAGTTGGTCTCAATCGGAGAGGAGATCGGCGAGCTGACGGATATGCTCAAGCGCATCTCCAAGTATTATCAGGAGTATCTGGAGATGTTCGTCAACAGGCTGGCCACGATCTTTGAGCCCCTGATGATCGTCTTCATCGGTATCATCATCGGGGCGATGGTCATTTCGATCTTTTTGCCGATCTTTAACCTCGCAACCGCTAAGCCGGTTTAAGACAACGGGTTAGTGTATTTTTCGATTGACGAAGGCATGGAGGGATGATATACTTTAAGAGTGGAAGGAGGTGAATATCCAGGGGTACCAACGGACTCATTATCTATTATCTAAAGGGTTTCAAACCCATGGAAAGGGGGAACACGATGTTACGCCTTAAAGGGAAGAAGGGTTTTACGTTGCTCGAATTGATCATCGTTGTTATCGTCATCGGAATTCTCGCCTCGATCGCGCTGCCGCGCTTCATCCGCGTGGCCGAGAGGGCAAGGATTGCCGAGGCCAAGAGCTTGCTGGACGCGTTACGTTCGTCCCAGATGCGCTACCTGGCCCAGTGGAATGCCTATTCGCCGACTACGGATCTGTTGGATACGCCGCCGCCGCCGGCCAAGTACTTTACGTTCACGGTACAGAATCCGGGCATGGCAGCTACCACGCAGCCTATTGCGACGGCGATACGAAACGGGATCGAGAACCCCGGTGCGCCGCTGGCAGCCGGGTACACCGTTACGATTTCGCCTGACGGCGCGTTGACGTCAGCGAATACGGCCGTTGCGGCATTGTTGTAACGGCGCCGGTTTGTCGTGTGAAGGTAGGAATCTTAAGCGCTCCGGTTTACGTGAGATGACCCTTTAGGTAAGCCGGAGCGTTTTCTTTAGGGGGTAGGGGAAGGAGTCACGGGTCAGAATCAACGGGTGAGCAAGGCATGAAAATACAGCCAGAAGCGAAACAGCCCGGTTTTACCCTGATAGAGCTCATCATAGCCGTTGTCATTATCGGCATCCTGGCGTCCATCGCGCTGCCGCGCTTCATGCGCGTGGTGGAGAAGGGGCGTTCTGCCGAGGCCCGCAATGTCCTGGGCGTCATACGCGATGCCCAGTCGGGCTACCTTCTCGAGTATGACACCTACACCGCGAGCTTGGCGGCATTGGGGGTGACGGTGCCCTCGGCGTGCAATGCCAGCTATTACTTTCGGTATTCCGTCGCCGTGGGCGGCGGCGGGACGACTTTTACGGCGAGCGCGATACGGTGCACGGCCGGTGGCCGGTCGCCCAATTCCGGTTTCGCCTACACCATGACGCTCAACAACGCCGGGTTCTTGAACTCTACCGTGGCGGGCATACTTTAAAAGCGGCCTTAAAGAATTTTTCTGGCGGTGCGCATGCGCGAGAGGGAATCGGTTTTCAGACGGACGGGTTTTACGCTGGTCGAATTGATGATCGTGGTGGTCGTCGTGGGCATCCTGGCGACGATCGCCTACCCGAATTATGTGACGACGCGCGAAAAGGCCCTGGACAGAGAGGCGATCTCCGCCCTCATGCTGATTCGTAACTCCGAACGCATGTTCTTCTCGCGCAGCGAGTCTTTCTATCCCTCCCCGGCCGGCACCCAGAGCAACATCGTTTCGATCAACGGTAATCTGACGCTGGACCTGAACGAGAACATCTGGGACTACGCGATTATCACGGCGAGCCCTACGCTTTTTACCGCGAGCGCCACCCGGGGCGGCCGCATCTGGGCGATCACGAACACCGCCGCTCAACCCACCTGCACGGGCGCATGCTTGTAAAAATACCGATACGACAGACGTCTTCGCGTTGCGGATTCACGCTGGTCGAGATCGTGGTGGCCATGGTCATCCTTGGTCTTTTGGCGGGCGGATTTTTCAGCGTGATCGTCTCGGGGCGTTATCTCATATCCCGTTCGAAGCGCCGGCTGGCCGCCTATGAGCTGGCGCGCCGGCAGCTCGAGCAGCGCCGAGCCCTGGTTCGCGCGGATCTTTGGTATGCGGGCGCTGCGGATCCCCTCAACCCGACCGGGACGTGGTCCGGCTGGGGGGGCAACACGGTGGTCGGGAACATTACCTATCAATCGAGGATGCGCGTCGATAGTGTCTCCGCCGCAGCCGGGTGTGCGGGCGCGGCCGCGGACTGTCCGCGCCGCATAACGGTACAGGTGCGCTGGAATGAGACGAAATTGTAAAACATCCTCGGGCGTCACCTTGGTGGAACTCATCCTGGCGATGCTCCTTTTGAGCGTCGTCGTCCTGACGGGTCTCTCCATGGAGATGGGGCTGCGGCGTCTTTTTTTCGCCTCGGACGCGGAGAGTGAGCTGATGGGGGAGGCCGCGGCCATCCTGACCTTTGTATCGAAGAAGATCAGCCTGGCCCCAGGCGACATCGACAACAGCCCTGTCGTCAACCTGACCGTGGGCGGAGGTCAGCTTATCCGCTACGGCGTGAGGTGGGACAGCAATATGAACGGGATAGTGGAGGCCACGGACGGTTGGGAGGAGTTTTATTATTGCATCAATTGGGCAGGACTGGTGAACCAATTGTGGTATGGCCGCAACGGTACGCCGATCCTGATGTTGTCGGACAAGGTCGTCTTTTTCCGGATCGGCAATGCCACCGGCGAGGGCTGCGACGGATGTTCTTTCGTCACGTTGAGGCTGCGTCGCGACCCAACCAACCCCGTCAATGCGACCAATCCGGAGGTCACCCTCAATACGAGTGTGCAGTACCGCGCCATGTCCATTCGATAATGGAGGAAGATTTTTTGGGGCAGTAGCTCAGCTGGGAGAGCATCACGTTCGCAACGTGGGGGTCGTGGGTTCGAATCCCATCTGCTCCATGATGTTGCACGAGCCGGCCGGAAGGGGATTCACTGCCGTCAGACGAAGTAATTCGGCGTCGGTTTCGGTTTTCCTTTTTGCCGTTACGCTCCATTCAACCGTGCCGCTACGGCAAAAATGCAATTCCTCGCCGACTTTTGGGCGAAAAACTTCTGATTGTCTGACGGTAGTGAGTTCCCATCCGGCCGGGAAGCGGTCACGTCGGTGCCAGTCTGAATCATGTCACGTAATATCAACCTTTTTCTTTTTGCAGCAGCCCTGTTCGCAGGGTTGCTTTTTGCTTTGGGGGGCGTGGGCGTCCCCGAGGAGGCGACGGCGCATGAGGCGATGTACTATCATCGCCTCGATGGCAAGCGGGTGCAGTGCGCGCTGTGCCCGCGGCGCTGCGTCATTGCCGACGGCCATAGGGGTTTTTGCGGCGTGCGCGAGAACCGCAAGGGCACCCTCTACACGCTGGTCTACGCCAAGCCTTGCTCCCTCCACGTCGACCCCATCGAGAAGAAGCCGCTCTTTCACTTCCATCCGGGTACACAGGCCTTTTCCATCGCCACGGTCGGATGCAACCTGCGGTGTCTCTTTTGTCAGAACTGGCAGATCTCCCAGGCGGCGCCTGAGGATGTAGCAGGCAGAACGCGTGACCTGACGCCCCAGGAGGTGGTGGAGGCGGCCAAGAAGAGCGGCGCGTCTGTCATCGCCTACACCTACACCGAGCCCACCATCTTCTATGAATACATGCTTGACATCGCGCGGCTTGCGAAAAAAGCGGGCATCCTGAACGTGATGCACTCAGCCGGCTTTATCAACGAGGAGCCCCTGCGCGAGCTGATTCCGTATCTCGATGCCGCGAACATCGATCTGAAGGGTTTCAATGAGCGTTTTTATAATGAATTTTCCTTCGGGAACCTTCAGGATGTCCTGCGGACCCTCAAGATTTTGGACGAGGCAGGGGTGTGGTTGGAGGTCACCAACCTGATCATCCCGGGTTTGAACGATGACCCTCAGGAGATCCGCAGGATGTGCGCATGGATCCGGGACAACCTCGGTCCCGAGACGCCGCTGCACTTCTCGCGCTTCTGGCCCATGTACAAACTCAAGCATCTGGCGCCGACCTCCCTGGAGACGCTGGAGGAGGCGCGGCGCATCGCCATGGAAGAGGGCCTGCGTTACGTGTACATCGGCAATATCGGCGGACATCCGGCTGAGGACACCTTTTGTCCCGCCTGCGGCAAGGTCGTGGTGGACCGTGCCGGATACATTGTCAAGGATATCCATATCGTGAACGGCGCGTGCGCTTTTTGCGGAGAGAAGATCGACGGAAGATGGTAGGCAAAAGGGGGTCGTAAGCCTTATGCGTACGAGACGACGGATGCTGAGGATCATGGGGGTGGTGATCATGGCGCTTTTTTCTTTTTCGTCAGGGGCGCGCGGCGGGGTCAAGGAGCCCAACGTGGCCGGCGGTTTTTATCCGGCAGATCCGGCTGCGCTCAAAGAAATGATCGCGGCGTATCTCAAGGAGGCCGTCTTGCCGCAGGAGACACCTGAGGCTCCACTCGTCGTGATCGTGCCGCACGCGGGCTATATCTATTCGGGGCCGGTCGCGGCCTACGGATTCAAGAGCGTCCAGGGGAAACGTTACGACACGGTGGTGATCCTCGCGCCGTCGCACTTTTTTCCTTTCCGCGGGGCGGCCGTCTATCGCGAAGGTGCCTTTCGTACCCCGCTCGGCGACGTCACCGTTGATACGGCCACGGTCGAAGCCCTGTTGGCCAGGTTGCCCGGGTTCGTCACACAAGCCCCCCGGGTCTTTGAGCGTGAACACGCCCTGGAGGTCGAGTTGCCCTTTCTGCAGAGCGTCCTGTCCGATTTCAAGCTCGTGCCTGTCATCTTCGGCGAGGCGGCGCTGGGCGATTTGGAGATGATGGGTCAGGCGCTCGCCGAGATCCTCAAGGGGAAAAGGGCCCTCGTCGTCGTCAGCACCGACCTGTCGCATTACAAGCGTTATGACGAGGCCGGGGACCTTGACCGGCGGACCATCGATTACATGCTGGGCGCCGATACGTCGGGGTTATGGCAGGAGGTGTCGGCCGGCGGAGGAAATTGCTGTGGGATAAAACCTGTCATGGTCGGTATGTCTTACGCCCGGGCGCGGGGCGCCGAGAAGGGCACCCTCCTCAAATACGCCAATTCCGGCGATACGGTCGGTGACAAGAGTCGCGTCGTCGGCTACGCCAGTATCGTCTACGCCGCCGGGCCGGCGCCCGCCAAAAAAGAAAAAGCGGCATCTGCCGAATCCCACAAGAACAAAAAAGAGGATTCCATGCTGACGCGAGATGATAAGAAGCGCCTTATCGAGATCGCCCGCCGGGCCATCGAGGCGCGGCTGAGGGGCCGGGAGGTGTCCGTGGCGCCCGAGGGTTCTGCCGGCCTCAACCTGGAGCGGGGGGCGTTTGTCACGCTCCACAAGCAAGGCCGTCTGCGCGGTTGCATCGGATTGTTCACCTCGTCCGACCCTTTGTATCTGGTCGTTGCCCAGATGGCGGTGGCGGCCGCGACCCAAGACCACCGTTTTCCTCCGGTCAGCGCCGGCGAACTTAAGGATATCGATATTGAGATCTCTGTCCTGAGCGAGCCCAAGCCTGTCGCCGACTGGAAGAGCGTCCGTTTGGGCGTTGACGGCGTGATCGTCCGAAGAGGAATGGCCTCGGGCGTCTTTCTGCCTCAGGTCGCGACCGAGACGGGCTGGGATCTGGAGACGTTCCTGGGACAGCTGTGCTCGCAGAAGGCCGGGCTCGCCTGGGAGTGCTACAAGGATCCCGCGACAAAGCTGTTGACCTTCCAGGCCGACGTCTTCTCCCTTGATCACCTCGATTAAGTGAGATACCGTAGCCTGACGGCAGTGTCTCAGGTTACTGAGAAGACGCTCGCCCGAAGGCGCGATATTCTGGTACCTAGAGTAGGACGCAGGTGATATGGCATCTCTTATCTGGAGTTTGTTCGTTACCGGTATCTTTCTTGGCTCGGGGCCGTGCCTGTTGAGCTGTGGGCCGCTCCTGTTGTCGTACGTCGCGTCCACCAAGGCAGGCGCGGTCTCGGGGCTCAAGACCTACCTGATCTTTTGCGGGGTGCGCCTGGCCGTGTATCTGTCTTTTGGCGTGGGCGCGGGCCTGCTCGGTGCCTGGGTGGTGCACCGCCTCCTCGAGAGCGCGTCGCTCGACGTCCTCTATGTCGCCTTCGGCGCGCTCCTGGTCCTGCTGGGTCTCTTTTTCATCCTGGAAGACCTGGTGCCCCACCGATGGCGCGCGTTCCTCAGCTGTTGCCACGAGGGACGCGGCGATCTGCGCAATATCGTTGTCTTCGCGCTGATTGTGTCGCTGGCGCCGTGCGCCCCGCTGTTAGGGATATTCGGCTATATTGCGCTTATCTCCGATGCCTGGTATAAAGGAATCGTCTATATGGGTGCCTTCGGGCTGGGTACCGTCATAAGCCCCTTGATCATCCTGGTTTTTTTGACGGGTTGGTTCGGGTCGTGGCTTCAGAAGCACCGATCCGTCCTGAGGGCGGTCCGCGTGGCGAGCGGCGTGATTTTTATCATCCTCGGCGGCCGGCTTGTTTGGGGAGCGTGGCCGTCAGGCGGTGGCGGGTGAACAGGTTTACCGTCGATAAAAGAAACATCGGGCAGGAGCATATCGATATCATCGATACGCAGGACCTGTGTCATTTGACGCGCGTCCTTCGGGTCCGGCCGGGTGAAGACCTTTTCATCTCGGACGGCGAGGGCGCCGGCTATGTCACGACGCTCGAGGCCGTGACGCGTGCCGGGGCGCGTCTGGCCATCAAGGAACGCCTGCCCGTGCGCAAGCGCAGCGAGCGGCGCGTGCGGCTCACGGTCGCATGCGCCGTGCCCAAGGCCGCGCGCTTTGAAGACGTCATCGATAAAGGGACGCAGCTTGGCGTCGATGCTTTCGTGCCGCTGGTGACCGAGCGGGGTCTCCTCGACGAGGCGTCGTGCCTCAAAAAGATGGAGCGCTGGCAACGTGTCCGGCAGGCGGCGGCCAGGCAGAGCGGCGTCCTCTTTTTGCCCGATGTCGAGCCGCCGGTGTCCGTTAATGATTTTCTGGTGCGTCTCGGGGGGTATGACCTCAAGCTCCTGCCTCATCTGTCCGAACAGGCGCGCGGTCTCACAGAGGCCCTTCAGGGATTTGACCGCGGCCGGATTGTCGTTCTCATCGGCCCGGAGGGGGATTTTTCCCCCAGCGAGGTGCGCTCTGCCCTCGACGCCGGCTGCACCGGGGTCTCCTTGGGGTGCTCGGTCTTGCGCGTCGACACGGCGGCCATCGCCGTGGCAAGCTACGTGAGACTGCGTTACGGGCCATGACGCTCTTTGCCGTCAAGACACTGGGCTGCAAGGTCAATCAGTGCGATACCCAATTTCTGCGTGAGGAGCTCGGGCGCCGGGGCTGCCGGGAGACACAGAGCCCTCGGGACGCCCGTCTCCTTGTTATCAACACCTGTTGTGTGACCCACCAGGCCGACCGCAAGTCCCGCCAGGCCATTCGTCATGCGGCGCGATTGAAAAAGAGGGGGGCACGTCTCGCGGTGGTCGGTTGCTATCCCGGCTACGACAGGTCCGGTATCAGTTCACTTGCCGGCGTGGATGCCGTCTTTCTTCATGCCGATCGTCCTGCTTTTTGGTCGTGGGTGGACCGGTTCCTCGACGGGCACCGCAGCGGAAGGGTGGACGGCCGCTTTACGGGCCGGACCCGCGCCTTTTTGAAAATTCAGGAAGGCTGCGACAATCATTGCAGTTATTGCGTGGTGCCCCTGGTCCGCGGCCCATCACGGAGCGTGGCGTTCGATGAGGCGGTGACGCGCGCCCGGCGTCTGGTGGCTGCGGGTCATAAGGAGATCGTCCTCGCCGGCATCAACCTGGGTGCCTACCGTTGTCCAGGGAGCCGGGCCGCAGGGCTTATTCATATTATCGATGCCTTGCTGGGTCTTCCCGGCCTGGCGCGTCTGCGTTTGAGTTCGATAGAGGCCCCTGATGTGACAGACGGCCTGATCGACCGGATGGCCTCCTCAAGCAAGCTCTGTCGGCACCTGCACATCCCTTTTCAGAGCGGTGATGACGCTATCCTCCGGCACATGGGCAAGCGCGTACGCGTGGCCGATTACCTTGACCTGGTGGACCGTATCCGTCGCCGCGTGCCGGACGTCGCGATCACCTCTGACGTGATCATCGGATACCCGACGGAGACGCCGAAGAGTTTTCAAAACACCTGTTCGTTTTTGAACAAGGTCCAACCGCTCAAGACGCACCTGTTCACGTTCAGCCCCAGGCGCGGGACGCGGCTGGAAGCGATGGGGGCACGGACGCTTGATGCGCGTCTTGTCCGGGAGCGCCGCAGCCGCATGGAGGCGCTGACAAAAAATCTTTCCGAGCGCTTTAAAAGACGTTTGCTGGGAAGAAGGGTGGAGGTTCTTGTCGAGGAGCGCCGCAGGGGTCGCTGGGTCGGGTATTCAGGGAATTACCTGCGTGTAGGCCTGAGGATAAAAATGTGCCGGCCAGGCGAGATTGTTCCGGCCACTCTTGTGGATTTAGACGGGGAAGACATGATCGGCCGCATTTGTCGGCGCGCAAAGAGGTTTAGTCTCAAAAATAATTGACAAAAGCAGAGGAAAATGGTAATCTTATACAAAAGTTTTAAAAAGTTTTATGTTCAACGCACTCCTTTTTATGGAATTTAAGTCCTTGCGAACATTCTTCAGTCTTTTTTTATTTTTGTCTTTCTTCTTCGTCACCTCTGCATGGGCGGCATTCAATCTGACGGCGCTCCCTGAGGACGGCGGGTTCGACCTGCGTTTCGGCCGCCTGGGAGCGCAGGATTTTAAGGTCGCCAAGCAGGTGACCATACAGGTCGTCAATGACACCGGCGACCAGTACCGGGTTATCCACCGTCTCATCGAGCCCCTGAGGTCAGAGGAGGGCGTGGAGCTGTCCTCTGATCAATTCCGGATGTACCCGCTGATCAATTCCAACAGCCGGGGGGCTTTGTTGACATTCGCCGAAGCGCCTGTCAGCTCTTTTGACAGCGTCCTTTATACCTCCAGCGCGACAGGTGAGGGCGACACCTTCCGCATCGTCTACACATTGGCTCCTTATGAGAACCAGATCCCCGGCTCTTACCGTGGCCGCATCACGTATATCCTCATGCCGGTCGGTTCGACGGCGTCCCAGGTAGTAGTCAACATGACGGTCACGGTGGAGCTGACAGCAGGCACAGAGCCTGTTGTCGAGGTCGCGACGCCGAACGGCCGGTCACGTCTCGTCCTGAGTTCTCCGAAGGGCTTTGGCGCGCGGACAGAAGGGGCCCCGGAAGGCGTTGATGTCATCATCAACGTGCGCACGCCCGTGGGTACCCGCTACCGTATCTTACAGACCTTTGACAACGCCGAGCCCGTAAATGCCGAAGGCGAACGGCCGAACCTCTCCCTGGTGCAGGTGAAGGTCGAGGGCGCGCGTTCAGGGGTCGCTGCCCCTGAGGCGTCGCTCAACGAGGCACGGGGCCAGCAACTCCTCTACACGTCGGATGTCAACGGCGCGCCGGCAGAGCTGGCCGTGCATTACGTGCCCAACGAGGACCTTTGGCTTGAGAAGGCCGGCGATTACCGCGGACGCCTGAAGTTTTTCATGGAGCTCGAGGGTGCGCACGGGGTCCGGCGCGAGGACATCAGGTCGCTGGACGTCGTTTTTGAGATCGTGCGCCTCTTTGACATCTACGTGACCTCCGGGGGCAAGGAGGGTGTCCAGTTGGAGTTCGGTGACGTCAGCCACAAGACCGGACCGCGCACGGCCGAGGTCACCATCCAGACCGTGACCAACCTCGCCGCGCCCTATCATATCGTCCAGATGGTGGCGAGCCCCATGACGAACGAAGAGGGTGTCAAGGTCCCCGAGGAGGACTTCACGGTGCGCGCCAAGATGCCGGATGAGGAGGCGGTGTCGGTTGTCCTGAAGAAGCCTGTGCCGGTCACCCAGGGCGAGACGGTTGTCTGTACCTCCGACGCGAAGGGGCATCCGGTTGAGGTGACGCTCCTTTATGAATTGAAAATGCGGCCCGACTCCAAGAGCGGCCGCTACACGACACAGATGGGGTATTCTTTGGTCTTGAAGTAATCCATGGCAAAGGGGTATAATAAAAACAAGGAAGGGAGGAGGTGAATATCATGCTTAAGAAAACGATCATAATGGTCGCCGTGGCCGCGTTGTTGGCGACGGGTGCGGCGCCGTTGGCGTGGGCGCAGACGAGCACGACAGGGCCGACAGGTTCCGCAAAGGCGAACGTCCCGTTCCTGCTGGAGTTTTCCATGAACATCGTCAAGAAGATGGATTCGACTGCGGGCGAGACAGACCCCTGGAACCAGGGTGTTCAGATAAACCCTGCGTCCGATGGGTTCAATTTCGGACAGCTCCAGCAGGTCTATGATACGGATCCGACATCGCTCACGTACGGGCAGTTCCTGTACATGAAGGGGCATTACTATTACTACGTGCTCCTCCTGGCGGCCACGTCAGGTCGGCGCTACAAGATTACCGAGACGGGTAATCAGATGACAGGTACCGGCGGAACGCTGGCGCGCGAGTCCGTGCTGCTCATCCCGGATTACCAGTGGCAGGATACGCTGGGTGGGGTGGCGCAGCTCGCACCGCCGTCAGGCGCGTATCTGGGGCCTCCGGCATCGGCGACCCCGCTCAGCGAGTCGCTCGTGTATCAGAGCGATATCAACGGCGTGAGCAGGATCGTCCGCGCCATCGTGGCGATCACGGGGCCTCCGAAGGGAGCCCAGTATCCGTATAACTGGACCTTCGGGTACAACGGTCCCGATCCGGGCAGCGGCGGGTCTCAGCAGTTCTATTCGTCGTGGAAGCCGGTCACGCTGGCTCAGAAGGGTGGTGACTATACGGGCTCGGTCACGTTCACGCTCGTATTGAACTAATCTTTGAAGAAGGCCCTTCATGGGGGGGACGCCGGCGCTGCTTGGGGACATCGTCGGCGTCCCTTTGTGTTGTATGTCGTCGAAAGGATATTATGTGTTATAAAAAAACGTTAGCGTTATTATTAATCGTTCTTTTTGTTTCTTTTATGGTCGGCACGGCCCACGCAGGCTTGCGCATCGACAGCCCCAAGGTCCGATTGGGCATACCGGGCGGCGGGCACGAGGGCGGGGAGATAAAGGTCGAGAATACCGGCACGGAGCCTATCGCCGTGCGCATCTATCTGGAGGATTGGGTCTTCAGCGACCAGACGGGCGGCAAGACCTTTTACCCTAAGGGCACGCAGAAGGATTCCTGTGCCGAGTGGATTAATTTCTACCCGGCGGACATGGAGCTGGCGCCGGGGTCCTCCAAGACCCTGCGTTACACCGTCTCCGTGCCCCAGGGTGCTGCGGGCGGTCACTTCTGCGTCATGTTCTTTGAGACCGGCGGCGGGATGATGGAGCAGGTGGATGAGTCGGGCAGCCGCTTTGCTGTCAAGGTCCTGAACCGCCTCGGCGCCCTCTTTTACATCGAGCCCGAGGGAACGATCGAGCGCAAGGGGGATGTGGTCAAGATGGAGGCCGACCACCGTCTCAATGATTTCACCTTAAGCGCCGACTTTGTGAACACCGGCAATACGGACATTATCACGCGGGGGACCTTCAGCATCCTCGACGCCGGGGGCTACGTCTACGGCCGCGGCGAGTTCGAGGAGAGTTATACCCGGTCCGGCGACAAGGCGACCCTGCACGCCGTCGCCCCGTCGGTGAACCTGAAGCCCGGCACCTACGACCTCATCGTCACCCTTGAATACGAACAGGGAGGGGTCCTGACGAAAGAGGCCTCTTTCATCTTCGGCGCCGACGGCACCGTCTCGCCCTTGACCTTAAAAGAATAGACTGATCGCCTGATGTTGAAGCGAAAAAAAATCACTACTTTATTAACTGTTTTACTAAGTCTGCAGTTTGGTCTGGCGCCGACACCCGTCCACGCAACCGCCTCTCCGCAGATCGCGGAGTTTCTCTGCGAGCGCGGCGTCTTCCTGTTCGATCAGGACCAGACGGCCAAGGCGCTGGTCGAGTTTGAAAAGGCTCTGCTCGCTAACCCGCACTCCGTCGAGGCGCTGCGGTATATCGAGTTGATCAAGCGCCGGACGGCCGGGGAGCCGGGGGGCGTCCGCCTGCCCGCGACGCAGGCGCAGCGCGTCATCACACAACGGGAGAGATTGGACGTCGCGCCGTCGCCCCCGCGGCCCGGCGACCGGCGGCCTCACAGGAAGATTATCTGGCGCCTCGAGAAAAAGATGAAAGAGGTGGCGGAGGCGGTCGTCGCCGAGAAAAAGCTGACGCAGGCGGGTCTGGCCGTCGCCCCCGAGCTCCAGCCGATACCCCAAGGCGTCGTCGCGTTGCTGGGCCTGCCTGTTGTTCCGCCGAAGGAGTTCGTCGTCGACCTGCGGGAGACGGACACGACAGAGCCGGTCCGGGAGATGGAGGTGGCGGTCCAGGACATCGTCATCATCCGGGCCCAGCACGTCGAGCGTTATCTGGCGACCGACCCGGGGTATCTCGAAGTGACGCGCACCGGGCCCGATGCGGTGCGCGTGGTGCCTAAGGAACTCGGCAAGACGGTCTTTTACGTCTGGAGCGAACAGGGGCGCACCGGCTTCAAGTTTCTCATCGGCCCCCAGCGCTGGCAGGAGGCGTGGGCCAGGCAGATAGAGGAGAGACAGCGGGAGGCCCGCCTGCCGGAGAGCTTCAAGCTCAGCTACTCCATCGAAGGTGACTCCCTTTACACCGGCCGGCGCGCCGGCACCAGCAAGCGCCAGAGCCACACCTATCTCTATACCTCTTCGGCCATCGGGGAAACGCCCTTCGGGCGTTTTGACGCGGCGGTGCAGGCGTCCCGGACCCTCAACAAGGCGTATTACATCCCGAATATCCGGATGGGCCTATCGGATGCCCACTACGGCACCCTCAGAGACATAGATATCCGCTGGTTCGATTTCACCTCCAGTTTCACTTCCTTCGGTTTTCCGTCATCAAGCCTGCGCGGGGTGCGGCTCAGCGCGCCGATGTTCGACCGCCGCCTGAGGTATACCACTTTCTGGGGCGCCATCCCGGCGGGCGATTATTCGCAACTCTCGACGCAGTCGGGCCTCTCCAAGTCGAAGGAGGCGTGGCTCGAGGGTATCGGGTTGAGTTATGACCTGGGCCGGCTCCTCAACGCCAAGGCCTTCTTCGCCCATTCCTACGGCTCGGAGCGGACCCAGCCCGTCGTGACGAGCGACACGTGGGGCGTGGGCCTTCACGGGCGGGGGGGCGGTATCTGGAACTGGGGAGCTGAGATGGCTTCGGACACGCGCCACCTCTCCTACACGGCGCGCACGGGCCTGAACCTGCCGAAGCTCAATATCGCCCTCTCCATGACAGAGTTCAACGAGAACTTCGCCTCTGTCTTTGGCGGGCAGTCTATCGGCGGCTCTATCTCCGGCGCGCTGAACATCGCGTACCGGCCCGCGCCTCAGTTGACGATCAGCGAGGCCTTCTCCGGAAGCCGCGACCGCGCCTTTTTCAATCCCGAGGACCCGACACGGCCCAACTACAACTCCGACACGCACGTGACGTGGACACCGGACATGCACACGGACGTCGAGATCGGTTACGGCTATGACGACCGCACGGGATCCAACGCGCCGTCGAAGACCGAGACGAAAGAGGTGACCGTGCGCAGGCGCCTCTTCGCCTTCAGGCGGCTGAGCACGTATCTGAGCTTCCAGAACAGCAAGAGCAAGAACACTACCTCTCCGGCCCAGGACTTCAACAACAACCGGGTCCTCATGGGTCTCAACTTCCGCTTGCTCAGCGACCTGTACTGCTATTACCGCAAGGAGTTCAACTTTCTGCGCAACAAGTTCAGCGGCGAGCGCGCCGAACCCCAGGCGCAGGAAGTGGGCCTTAGCTTTTACCGTCAGATTGGCGCCACCCCCTTTTACGGCCGGGCGCGGCTGTATTACCGCGACGAGGAGGATACCGAGTCGTCGCTGAGCTACCTGAGCGGCGAGGACCGCCTCGAGGGGGAGGGCGAGGTGACCTACAAGCCCAACCCGGACAGCGAGACGTTCGTGCGCCTGCGCGTGGCGAACGTTTGGGCAGAGAGGACCGGGGTCGCCAAGCACGTGGACCTGGACCTGAGCTGGGGGATGCGGATCGTCTGGGACACCGGTTGCCGGTGGTTCACCCGCGGCGCCTTCAACGGCATCGTCTACAAGGACGTCAACGCGGACGCCGTCAAGCAGGAAAGCGAGGAAGGGGTTCCGGACGTGCGCGTGCGCGTCGGCGGCAAGGAGGTGGTGACGAACGCGTACGGTTACTACTATATATCCGATATCGTCGGACCGAGCGCGTTGGTCCGGCTCGACACGGGTTCCCTGCCTCGCGGTTTCGCCCCGACTTCTGACGCCAAGCGCGAGGAGGAGGTCTTTTACCTGGCGACGCGGCGCGTGGACTTCGGTATCGCCACGCGCACCGAGGTCTCGGGCATCGTCTTTGTGGACAAGAACAAGAACGGTACCTATGACGGCGGCGACGAACCGATGGAGGGGGTCGTCTTGATCCTGGACGGGAAGTTCAAGACCGTCTCCAGCCGGTTGGGCGAATACACGTTCCGCAACATCTCCCCGGGCGAGCATACCGTGACGCTCAACCTGAGGAGCGTCCCGGTCGCGTACATCCCGCAGGTGCCCGTGAAGTCGGTCGTGACCGTCGTCGAGGGCGCCGTCTTCGCGTACCACATTCCTCTGCAGATTCAGGGAAAAGAATAAGGCCGCCCCCCGAGGGGACGGCCCCGTGTGTCGAAACTCTTCCCGTCTTTCTCCTACCTGGCACAGATGGTATAGACGGTGACGCTCTGGTCGCTGTCGGTTCGGGCCTGGAGAATCATCACCTCTTCCTCCGTCGCCTCGGCGCGCTCTTCCTTTTTGACCTCGATGGGACCGGAGGAGGCGACGGCGTCGGGTGCCCGGGCGTCACGCCCCCTAGCAATGGGCCGAGCCTCCATCTCCAGGAGATCCGGCATGTGGCAGCGTGCCGTTCCGGTAATAGAAACTGGTCCCGCAAAGGCCGGCACCGCTGCTAATAGAAAGGCCGGCACCCCTGCTAATATAAGGAGTATCGTCAGGGAAGAGAGGAATTTTTTACCCCGCGCGCCCACGGTAGCCTCCGTCTTTAAGTTTGAACGGCCAGCTGAAAGGCAGGGCGCTTAAAAAGAAAACCCATTCAAGGAAGAATGGGTCCTTGAGCGTCACGGTGAGTCCCTTTTCAAGGTCACCGGCAGCCCGACTGCCCCCTCAAAAGATCGCTGGCGGGGACTCGTGGCTTTGCGCCCTATCCTTTCGGATAGTTTGCCCTTATATGTACTAAACTCTTCTTATTACAATCATAACATACGGATACGGGCGTTTCAAGGCCGACAGGATCCTGGCGGAGGCACTTCTTAAAGATTTTGAATAGGATGAAAGCGATTGACTTGACAACGGTTGCGATGTATAATTAAACACCATTTGGCAAAGAAGAAAGGGGAATACCATGAGTGCCCGAGAGACTAAGGAAAAAGACGTTGTCGCCAAGAAAAAAGAAGAGATGAGCAATAG
Organism: uncultured Planctomycetia bacterium; assembly: GCA_964501505.1. Lineage (GTDB taxonomy): Bacteria > Omnitrophota > Gorgyraeia > Velamenicoccales > Velamenicoccaceae > CAZCSY01. Next base: position 13,981 of record CAZCSY010000012.1, on the reverse strand, counting down.
AGTCAAGGCCCTGGAGCTGGCCCTTGCGCAGATAGAAAAGCAGTTCGGCAAGGGGTCGATCATGAAGATGGGCCAGGATGTCCGTCAGGACGTCGCCGCTATCCCCACGGGCTCTATTTCGCTGGATCTTGCGCTGGGGGTGGGGGGTATCCCGCGCGGCCGTGTTATAGAGGTGTTCGGACCCGAGGCCTCCGGCAAGACCACGCTGACGTTGAGCGTCATCGCGCAGGTCCAGAAATTGGGCGGGGTGGCCGCCTTCATCGACGCGGAACACGCCTTTGACGCCACCTATGCCAAGAAGGTCGGGGTGAACCTTGATGACCTTTTGATGTCACAGCCCGACACGGGCGAGCAGGCGCTGGACATCGCCGAGACGTTGGTGCGTTCCAATGCCGTGGACCTCATCGTCATCGACTCCGTGGCTGCGCTCACGCCGCGGGCCGAGATCGAAGGCGACATGGGCGACAGCCATATGGGCCTTCAGGCGCGCCTGATGTCTCAGGCCCTGCGCAAGCTGACGGGAACGATTTCCAAGTCCAAGACCTGCGTCGTCTTCATCAACCAGATCCGCGAGAAGATCGGGGTGATGTTCGGCAACCCCGAGACGACGACGGGCGGAAGGGCCCTGAAATTTTACGCCTCGGTGCGTCTCGACCTGCGCCGGATCAGCTACATCAAGGTGAACGACCAGATCATCGGCAACCACGTGCGCGTGCGCGTGGTCAAGAACAAGGTCGCCCCGCCGTTCCGCGAGACAGAGGTCGATTTTCTGCAAGATGAGGGCATCTCCCACGAGTCCGACCTGATCGACACAGGGGTGCGGTTGGGCATCATCGCCAAGTCCGGCTCCTGGTTTCTGATGGACGAGGAGAAGCTCGGCCAGGGCAAGGAGTCCGCGCGCCTCTATTTGAAAAGCGACCCCAAGGTTGCCGCCGAGATTGAAAAGCGCATCCGCCAGGAGCACGCCCGTCGCCTCGCCGAAGGGCACGCCCCGGCCGCCAAGAAATGACCGTCCGACGCAGGTCCCGCGCCCTGAATCCGGACGACGAGCAGCGGGCCCGCGCGTATGCGGTGCGGCTGATCAGCATCCGCGCGTACAGCGAACGGGAGCTGCGCGACAGACTCGCGCTCAAAGGTTTTTCCAGGCAGGTCGAAGAGGCGGTGGCGGCGTACGCCAAGAAGAGCGGTCTCATCGATGACGCCCTCTTCGCGCGCCTGTGGGTGGCCAGCCGCATCAAGAGGCCGCTGGGGGTGCGGCGGCTGCGCTGGGAGTTACGGCGCAAGGGGATCGCGCCTTCTCTGATCGAGGAGGCGCTCTCTGTTGCGACCCAGGAGGCCTTGAGCGAGGAAGAGGTCGTGCGGCGCCTCGTGAAGGAGAGGGTCTGCCGGCTCAAAGGGGTGGGGCGCGAAAAGATGAAGGCGCGCCTCTTCGCGCTGTTGACGCGGCGCGGCTTTAGCCGCGAGATCATTTTTGACGTCCTGAGGCAGGAGTTGCCTGAAGATGAAGCGTCTGACGACACATGAATTAAGAGACAGCTTCCTTGATTTTTTCGCCGCTCAGGGGCACACCCGCGTGCCCAGCGACGCGCTCGTTCCTGCGCATGACCCGACCGTGCTCTTCACCTCGGCGGGGATGAACCAGTTCAAGGACTACTTCCTGGGCAGGAAGTCGGACCTGACGCGTGCGGCGAGCTGCCAGAAGTGCTTCAGGACCGGCGACCTCGTCGAGGTCGGCACGACGCCGTTTCACCACACGTTCTTTGAGATGCTGGGCAATTTTTCCTTCGGAGATTACTTCAAGAAAGAGGCGATCCGGTGGGCGTGGGAATACATGACCGGGGTGCTTGAGATCGACCCCAAGGACCTGTGGGTCTCGGTCTACGAAGACGATCAGGAGACGCTGGACATCTGGAAGGAGACCCTCGGCGTGCCCGCGGCCAAGATCAGGAAATTCGGGGCCAAGGAGAACTTCTGGCCGTCGAACGCCATCGAGAACGGCCCAAACGGCCCCTGCGGTCCCTGCTCCGAGATCTACTACGACAGGCCCGACGGCACGGCGGTCGAGGTCTGGAATCTCGTCTTCACGCAGTTCGACCGTCAGGACGCAGGTGTGCTCGCCCCCTTGCCGAAGAAGAATATTGACACGGGGATGGGCCTGGAGCGCATGAGCTCGGTCCTGCAGGGCGTTTCGTCAAACTTTGAGATTGATATTTTCACGCCCATCGTGGCTGCCGTCGCAAAGGCGGTTTCGACGCGGGACACGCGTCTCCTGCGGCTGATCGCGGACCACGCCCGGGCGGTGACCTTTTGCATCGGCGACGGGGTTCTGCCGTCGAACGACGGCCGCGGCTACGTCCTGCGCAAGCTGATCCGGCGCTGCCACTTCATGCTTGAGGCAGACAGCCCCCGGCCCTTTTTGTATAAGATCGTTGCCAGCGTCGCGGACGTGATGCGTCGGCCGTACCCCGAGGTGCTCGAGCGGCGCGACAACATCGCGCAGATCATCCGCGTGGAAGAGGAGAAGTTCATCAAGAATATTTTGGAGGATGGAACCGAGCGTTTGAAGATTGTCCTCGACGATCTCAAGAGCCACAAGCAGCAGACCTTTCCTCCGGAGATCGCCGTAGATCTTTATGTCACGCATGGGATCCAGCCTTCCCTGACACAAGAGGTCTGCGCTGAGTCGGCTATCTCTTTGGACATGGAGGCTGTCGAGATGCAGATTAAAAAGGAGCAGGAACGTTCGCGCAGCGCGAGCAAGAGGACGGGTAAGATCTTTGGCGGCAGCGGCGTCGCCTTTAAGCCGTCGGCATTCGTGGGCTACGAGACCCAGACCCAGGAGGCGCGCGTCACCCAGATCGTTGGTGACGCCAAAGACGTCGCCGAGGCGCCGGCGGCAAAGCCCTTCGTCCTTGTCCTGGACAAGACACCTTTTTACGCGGAGTCCGGCGGCCAGACCGGCGATACGGGATGGTTGAAGGATACGTCAGGAAAGGTCCTGGTCCGCATCCGTGATACCCAGAAGGAGGACAAGGCGATCGTGCATGAAGCATGGCTTGAAGACGGCGCGCGCCTGGCCGTGGGCGACACGGTGGTGGCCGAGGTCGATGCCGAACGGCGTCAGGCCATCCGCCGGGCGCACACCGCGACGCACATCCTGCAGGCCGTCCTGCGAAAGGTCCTGGGCGTCCACGTCCAGCAGGCGGGCTCGTACGTTGAGCCGGACCGTTTCCGTTTTGACTTTACGCACTTCAAGGAGATCGCGGACGAAGAGATGGAGGATGTCCAGCGGCTCCTCAATGAATACGTGATCCGTAATGACCGCTTAGCCGCTGAGGTGATGCCCCAGGGTGAGGCCAAGAAGACCGGCGCCATCGCGCTTTTCGGCGAAAAGTATGAGGAGACCGTGCGCGTCGTCTCCATCGCCGGCTACAGCAAAGAGTTCTGCGGAGGCACGCACCTTGAGCTGACCGGCGACATCGGTATGATCCTTATCACGGGCAGCTCTTCCGTCGGCAGCGGCCTGCGCCGCATCGAGGCCTTGACCGGCAAGCTGGCGTTCAGCCACGCCTTCGACGACCTGCGTCTTTTGGCGGAGGTGGGAGAGAGGCTCAAGTCTCCGGCCGCGCAGATCCTGAATGCGGTCGACCAGCTGATCGGTCGCATCAAGGGCATGGAGAAAGAGCTTGCCGCCTTGCAGGAAAAGGATCTGGAGCATTCGCTGGGGGATATCGTCAAGGCCGGCATCAAGGTCAGGGATACGCATTTTATCACGCACCGTCTTTCCAATGCGGATGTGCGTCTCCTGCGTCGGGCCGTGGACCTGCTTAAGGTCAGGGTGCCCAAGGCCGGCGTCTTCTTCTTGAGCGCCACGCGCGGCCAGGACGTCTTTTTTGCCTGCGGCGTGACGCCGGACGTGGTCAAGCGCGGCCTGACCGCCGACGCGTTGATCAAGCGGGTATTGTCCGCTGCCGGGGGCCAGGGCGGCGGCCGCAAGGACTTCGCGCAGGGCGGTACCCGAGAGACCGGCAAGACCGATAAGATTTTCAGCGAAGCCAAGAAGGCGCTCGAGGAGGCACTGTGAGGATCATCCGTCCCCCTTCCAAGGACCTGGAGAAGTTCTTTTCGCGCTTCGACCACCTCGAAAAGCGCCGGGTGAAGGAGCGCGTGGCCAAGATCCTGAACGATCTTCGCCTGAACGGCGATGCGGCGCTCATTAAATACACGTGGCGGTTTGACGGGGTGGAACTCTCCCCGCGCCAGCTGCGCGTCACGGAGGCGGAGAAGAGTGCGGCGTATCAGGACATCAAGCCGGAGTTCGTGACGACCCTCAAGAAGATCTTTGCCAACATCACGAAGTTTTATTCGAAGCAGTTCAAGCGCTCCTGGCGTCAGACAGGTATAGACGGCGTCATGCTTGGGGAGAAGGTCGACGCGCTCGAGCGCGTCGGGGTCTACGTGCCGGCGGGCACGGCGCCGCTCGTCTCTTGCGTCTTCATGAGTGTCCTGCCGGCGCGGATCGCGGGCGTCGAGGAGATCGTGCTGGTGACGCCGCCCGATAAGAACGGCCACATCAACCCGCACATCCTGGTGGTGGCGGACCTTCTGAAGGTGCAGGAGATCTATAAGGTCGGCGGCGCCCAGGCCATCGGGGCCCTCGCCTACGGCACCAAGACGATCCGGCGGGTCGAGAAGATCGTCGGGCCCGGCAACAACTACGTCACCGAGGCCAAGCGGCAGGTCTTCGGGTACGTCGACATCGATATGCTGGCCGGTCCCACGGAGCTCGTCGTCATCGCGAACCGCCATAGCAATCTGAACCATGTCGTGGCGGACCTGCAGGCTCAGGCCGAGCACCTGGGGGGCGTGGTCCTGCTGCTCACGCCGAGCAAGAAGCTCGCGCGCCAGGTCAAGCAGATGCTGCCGGCCTCGCGCGGGGGGGCGATCGTCCTCGTCAAGAATATCGAAGAGGCGATCGCGATCAGCAACCGGATGGCGCCCGAGCACCTGGAGATCCTGACGCCCAACCCGCGCAAGTGGATTAAGCGCGTCAAGAACGCGGGGGCGCTCTTCCTCGGGCCGTTCTCGCCGGCCGCCGTCGGCGACTACTACGCGGGCCCGAGTCACGTCCTGCCGACGGGCGGCACGGCGCGCTTCTTCTCGGGGCTGTCGGCAGGTGACTTCCTGAGGAGCACGCATATCATCTCGTATTCGCGCAAGGCCCTCGAGGAGGCCCGGCCGCACATCGAGCGGCTCTGCCGGATCGAAGGCCTGGAGAAGCACTACGACTCGGTCAAGCAGCGCTTCGAGTAGGCTGAAGCCCGGGAAGACCCAAATAGGTTCAAAACCAATCGGGAAAGTGTACGTACGCTGTCCCGAACGCAAGGGTAACAGGTGCGGTCGGGGCGAAAAGGGGTAAAGGATGAGACGCAAAGCGACGGTACGGCGTAAGACGACGGAGACGCAGATCAGCGTGACCATCTGTCTGGACGGCAAGGGGCGCTACGCCGTCAAGACGGGCATATCGTTCCTCGACCACATGCTGGTCCTTTTGAGCCGCCACAGCCTGATCGACCTTAGTGTCGCAGCCAGAGGCGACCTCAAGGTGGACATCCATCATACGAACGAGGACGTGGCCCTGGCGCTGGGCGAGGCCCTGAACACGGCTCTGGGCAGGCGCCTCGGGATCAAGCGGTTCGGTGAGGCGACCGTTCCGATGGACGAAGCCCTGGTGCGCGCCGCTGTCGATGTCTCGGGCCGGCCGTATTTGAAGATCTCCGCCGGCAAAGGCAAGATCAAGGACATGCCGGAGTACAGCCTGAATTACGCCGAACAGTTTTTCAGGGCGCTGTGCACGAGGGCGGGCCTGACGCTCCATATTGATATCCTGGACGGTAAAGATGCGCATCACGTCCTGGAGGCGGCCTTTAAGGCCTTTGCTAAGGCGTTGATGCGCGCCGTGGAGAAGGAGGCGCGTTCCGGCGGGATTCCTTCGACCAAGGGACGGTTGTGAGATGTCGGATCGCGTGGTCATCATTGATTACGGGATGGGCAACCTCTTCAGCGTGCGCAATACGTTTGCGGCGCTCAGGGTGCGGGCCGGCATTGCGGGGACACCGGCGGCGCTCAAGAGGTGCGACAGGCTCGTCTTGCCCGGCGTGGGCGCCTTCGGCGACGCGATGCGCGAGCTCAGGATACGCGGCCTGATAGAGCCGATCCGCCGCTTCGTGCAGACGGGCAGGCCTTTTTTGGGGATCTGTCTCGGGATGCAGCTCATCATGGACAAGAGCGCGGAGGCGCCCGGCGTCAAGGGGCTGGCGCTGATCGCAGGCGGCGTGCAGCGTTTCGGCGCGCGCCTCAAATGCCCGCACATGGGCTGGAACGAGATTGAGGCCGTTCAGGGGGAACCGCTCTTTACGGGGGTGAAGCGGCCGATGTACACGTATTTCTGTCACTCGTACTTTGTCCGGCCCAAGAGGACGGGCGTCACGATCGGGTGGACGCGTTACGGCGCGCGCTTTGCCTCGATCGTGCGCGACGGCAACGTCTACGGCGTCCAGTTTCACCCGGAGAAGAGCCAGGAGACGGGGTTGCGGCTCCTGGAAAACTTTCTAAAGCGATGTTGATCATTCCCGCTATCGATATCATGAAGGGCCAGGTGGTGCGTCTGGCGCGTGGTAAGTTCGACCAGGTTATGGTCTATGACCAGACGCCTCTGGAGTACGCCCGGCAATGGGCCGGGGAGGGGGCGGCCTTCATCCACGTCGTGGATCTGGACGGCGCGCGGGAGGGTGTGCCCAAGAACCTCGAGGTCATCCAACAGATAGCCCGTCAGGTCAGCGTCAAGATCGAGGTGGGCGGCGGGATCCGTTTGGTTGAGACGATCCGGGGGTATCTGGAGGCGGGCGTGGAGCGCGTGGTCCTGAGCACGAAGATACTGGAGGACGCCTCGTTCCTGTTGAGCCGCGAGATCAAGGATTACCTGGCGCGCGTATCGCTGAGCATCGATATTAAGCATCTGACGTCAGCCGAGCTGATCACGGGCGGGACGGACGGCTGGGCCGAGGACGGCGATCTTCTGATTGACGTGCCGAGCCTGATCCAGTCCGTGACGCAGGCGGGCCTCCGGTTTTTGAACTTTTCCGACATCGCCCGTGACGGGATGCTTCAGGGGCTTGACACGGAGAAGATCCTGAATTTTCTCAAGGTGGTGCGCAAGGCCGCGTCCCAGCCGTTTCTCGTTACGTATGCCGGCGGCATCTCGTCGTTGGGCGACCTCAAGGCCCTGAAGGCGCTCGGGGCTGACGGCATTGACGCGGTGATCGTCGGCCGCGCCCTTTATGAAAATAAATTTACCCTGAGAGACGCCATCGCCGCCGTGAGTTGACGTCATGCTGACGAAGCGCATCATAGCATGTCTGGACGTCAAAGAGGGGCGCGTGGTCAAAGGGGTGCGGTTCGTTTCGCTGCGCGATGCCGGCGATCCGGTAGAGATTGCCAAGGCCTACGAGAAGCAGAAGGCCGATGAACTGGTCTTCCTTGATATTACGGCCAGTTACGAGGGCCGCCGGACGATGATCGACGTGGTGCGCCGCGTGGCCGCCAAGGTTTTCATGCCTTTTACGGTCGGCGGCGGCATCAATACCATCGAAGACATCCGCGCCCTGCTATCCGCTGGAGCGGACAAGATCTCCATCAACACGGCCGCGGTCAAGCGGCCGCGTCTGATCGCAGAGGCGTCCCGGCGGTTCGGCAGCCAGTGCGTCGTGGTGGCCATCGACGCACGAAAGAAGGCAGGCCGGCGCAAGGGATGGGAGGTTGTGATCCACGGCGGCCGCACAGCCACGGGCATCGATGCCGTGCGCTGGGCCCGCCAGGCCGCGCGATGGGGCGCCGGCGAAATTCTCCTGACGGGCATGGATACGGATGGCACGAAGGACGGCTACGACATTGCCTTGACGCGGGCGGTCGCGTCCGCCGTCAGGATCCCCGTGATTGCCTCCGGAGGAGCAGGCAAGAAAGAGCATTTTGCCGATGTCCTTCGGCGCGGCCGCGCCGACGCGGCGCTCGCCGCAAGCGTCTTTCACTACGGCACCTTCACCGTTACCGCCGTGAAGAAGTATCTCGCGAAGAAGGGCGTGCGCGTCCGTTTATGATTTCCAGACTTTGTTTCGAAACGGAGTCCGGAAAAAGAGCTTCAAGAAAGGTCTGATGACAAAAGACGAGAAGAAGAATATCCGCAGCGTCAAGGAACTGAAGTATGACGCCCACGGTCTGATCCCGGCCATCATCCAGGACGCCGCCACGGGCGAGGTGCTGATGTTGGCCTACATGAACGCGGTCTCGCTGAAGAAGACCATCAGATTGAAAAAGACGTGCTTCTGGTCGCGCTCGCGCCGAAAGTACTGGGTCAAGGGCGAGACCTCGGGCCACTTCCAGCACGTCAAGGGCATCGCCTACGATTGCGACCGCGACGCCCTGGTGATCAAGGTGCGCCAGATCGGCGCCGCATGCCACACGAACAAGAGGAGCTGCTTCTACCGCAGATTGAGGATCAAATAGATCTGTGCAAGGAACAATCAACTCGGATATGTATCCGAACTTTTCGCAATTCAAAAGACTGGCCAAGAAGGGGAACGTGATTCCGGTATACGAGGAGATCCTGGCGGACCTCGAGACGCCGGTGTCGGCTTTCCTCAAGGTGGCGCGCGGGGATTACGCCTATCTGCTTGAGTCCGTGGAGTCGCAGGAGAATATCGGCCGTTACTCGTTTCTTGCCGCGGAGCCGTCGCTGGTCTTTGAGACCAAGGACGGCCGGATGATGATCCGGCAGGCGGTCGGGCGCGGGTACCGGGTGCGCCGTTCCCGGGTGTCGGCGGATCCCCTGGGTGAGTTGCGGGGCCTCATGGCCGGGCTGCGTTTCGTTCCCATCGACGGACTGCCGCGGTTCTGCGGCGGACTCGTCGGGTACATGGGCTATGACATGGTGCGCTTTTTCGAGCGCATCCCGGACGCAAACCCCGACGACCTGAAGGTGCCGGACGGCCTTTTCATGTTTTCAGATACCCTTTTGATCTTCGACCATGTGAACCGCAAGATCAAGGTCGTGGCGAATGTCCTTTTGAAGGACGGCTCGGCCGCGGAGATGCGGCGCGCCTACGGGAGGTCCCGGCGCAGGATCAACGGCGTGTTGCGACGTCTCAAGAGGCCGCTCGCCGGTTCGACGTTTTTGCCTCACCTCTCAGGCCCGGTGCGCGTCACCTCGAACGTGACGCGCCGGCAGTTCAAGCAGGCGGTGAGGAGGGCCAAAGAGTACATCCGCAAGGGCGACGTCATCCAGGTCGTCCTCTCCCAGCGTTTCTCGGCGCCGCTCAAGACAAAGTGCTTTGACGTATACCGTTCCCTGAGGGCCGTCAATCCTTCGCCCTACATGTTTTACCTTAAAATGAGGGATCTGGTCCTGGTCGGTTCCTCGCCGGAGCTTTTGGTGCGTTGCGAAGAAGGGGTGGTGAGCACCCGGCCGATCGCGGGGACGCGGCCGCGCGGGGAGAACGACGTCCAGGACGCGCGGCTGGCCAGGGAGCTTTTAGCGGACACGAAGGAGCGGGCCGAACATCTGATGCTGGTGGACTTGGGCCGCAACGACCTGGGCCGGGTCAGCACCTACGCGAGCGTCAAGGTCGACGAGTTCATGGTGATTGAAAAATACTCGCACGTCATGCACCTGGTCAGCAACGTGGTCAGCCGCCTGAAAAAAAACCGCGACGCCTGGGACGCCCTCGCGGCCTGTTTCCCGGCCGGCACCGTCAGCGGCGCTCCCAAGATCCGTGCCATGGAGATCATCGACGAGCTGGAGACCGTCCGGCGGGGCCCCTACGCGGGCGCCATCGGGTATTTCGGCTTTTCCGGGAATCTTGACTCTTGCATCATCATCCGGACTATCGTCATCAAAGACAAGACCCTCTACATGCAGGCCGGGGCCGGGATCGTCGCAGACTCGGACCCCGACCGGGAGTATCAGGAGACCGTCAACAAGGCGCGGGCCCTCTTGGAAGCGGTGCACGGCTGCTGATTTGTTGTCCGTGCCTCGGACAGGATCCGCCGACACAATGCGCATAACCTAAGGAGGAAGTCGAATGGCAGTTCGTATCAGACTCAAGAAGTTATCCGATACCGCCAAGAAGCGGTACAATTTCCGCATCGTCGCGATCGAGGACAGCTATCCGCGCGACGGCCGCGTCATCGAGGAGCTGGGCTATTACGACCCGGCCAAGGAACCGGCGGCGGTATGGTTCGATAAAGAGAAGATGGCGTCCTGGATCAAGAAGGGGGCCCAGCTCTCGACGACGGTGAAGAACCTCGTCAAGAAGGCCAAGGCGTAACGCCGCAAGACAGACGGAGACAAAAATGGCATCCGACCAGATGTTGCTGTTGCTCGTTATCTTCGGGATCTTCTACTTCGTGCTGATCCGGCCGCAGCAGAAGCAGCAAAAAGAATTCAAGAAGATGCTCGATAATCTGAAGAAGAACGACCAGGTCGTGACCGTAGGCGGCGTCCACGGGACGATCGTCAACCTGAAGGACAAGACCCTTGTTATCCGCGTCGACGATAACACGCGCCTTGAGATCGACAGGACGGCCGTGGCCCGTAGGGAGAAGGCGGCGGCCGAATAGGGCGCGCGAGGCGAGGCCTCGGGAAGTGAGTGAGGCGAGGCCTCGAATAAGGAGTTTGGTCTTATGGCAAAAAATCTTTTTTTGAGATTCATCGTCGTTTTTGTTGTCTTGGCCGCGTCGGTGCTGCTGGCCTTTCCTCTCGACAAGCGCATCAACCTGGGTCTCGACCTGCAAGGCGGGATGTACCTGATCATGCGCGTGGATACGTCTGCCCTCGATGAGGGGGCCAGGGAGGATGCAGTGGAGCGGGCCCTGGAGGTACTGCGTAATCGCATCGACCAGTTCGGCGTTCGTGAGCCCATCGTCCAGATCCAAGGCGATGACCAGATCGTGATTCAGTTACCCGGGATGACGGATCGTGCGCGTGCCTTGGATCTGATCGGTCGCACGGCGCTCCTTGAGTTTAAGCTCGTCAACGACGATCCGAAGGCGTTGGCCGACGCCATCGAGGGCAATGTGCCTGAAGGCTTCGAGCTTAAGGAGTTGGACAAGGAGAAGATCCTCGTGAATGCTTCCGCCGAGCTGACCGGTGATTATCTTGAGACGGCGGATGTGCGTTTTGACCAGGGCGCCTTTGGTCAGCCTATCGTGGCGATGAAGCTCAAGGGGGAGGGCGTCAAGAAATTTGCCGGCTTGACCAGGGAGAACGTGGGCCGGTTGTTGGCCATCGTCCTCGACGGCCGCGTCTACTCCGCGCCGAGGATCAACGAGCCGATCCCGAGCGGCGAGGCCATCATCTCCGGACGCTTCACGCCGGATGAGGCCAAGGACCTGGCGATCGTCCTGCGCTCCGGCGCCCTGCCGGCGCCTCTGGTCATCGAGGAAGAGCGTACCGTCGGACCGCTGTTGGGTCAGGACTCCATCCGCAAGGGAATCGCCGCGTGTGTCGTCGGCGGGTTCCTCATCCTGTTCTTTATGGCCTATTACTACGGTTTTTCCGGATGGGTGGCGGATCTGGCGCTGTCGTTGAATATCCTCATCATCCTCGGGGGTCTGGGGCTTTTCGGCGCGACCCTGACCCTTCCGGGCATCGCCGGCATCCTCTTGACGATGGGCATGGCGGTGGACGCGAACGTGCTCATCAATGAGCGCATGCGCGAGGAGTTGCGTACCGGCAAGACCCTGCGCATGGCCGTGTCGCAGGGCTACGACAAGGCCTTTACGGCGATTCTGGATGCCAACGTGACGACGTTGATCGCCGCGTTCTTCCTTTTTCAGTTCGGCACCGGGCCCATTCGCGGTTTCGCGGTGACGCTGACCATCGGTCTGGTTGCGAGTTTATTTACGGCGGTGGTCGTCACGCGCCTGATCTTTGAATTTGTGATATATAAGCACGGGATCAAGGGCCTGCGTTTCCGCAGTTTCTTCAAGCCGGAGCACCACATCGATTTCCTCAACAAGCGTTTCTTCGCGGCGGCGCTCTCGGGACTCTTGCTGGTGGCGGGGTTGTGGTCTGTGGTCCGCAAGGGTCAGGACGCCTACGGCGTCGAGTTCACGGGAGGTCAGGTGCAGGAGTATCTGTTTCGCAAGCCCATCCCCGTGGCCGCGCTACGCGGGTCGCTCAAGGACATCGGGATGGGCGACATGAACATCCAGCAGGTCCAGGATGAGCCGCGCGAGATCATCCTGCGCGGCGGCGCCGATACGGCCAGCGCCGTGCAGACGTCTCTGCGCCATACTTTCCCGGATAACCCGTTCGAGACCATGCGCATCGAAAAGATCGGACCGACGGTCGGCAAGCTGCTCAAGCAGAAGGCGGTCTTTGCCATCGTCTATTCGCTCCTGGGCATTTTGTTGTATGTGACCATTCGTTTCCGTCACTTCGACTTTGCCGTGGGCGGCGTCTTCGCGATCCTGCATGATGTCGTTCTGACGATGGGGTTCGTGGTGCTGATGGGTCGGCAGGTGGACCTGTTGATCGTGACGGCGCTCTTGACCATTGCCGGTTATTCGATCAATGACACCATTGTTGTCTATGACCGGGTGCGCGAACTGATGCGTACGCGGCACAAGGCGTCGCTTCGCGAGGTGATCAACCTGGCGATCAACCAGACGCTGCCGCGCACGGTCCTGACGACGGTCACGACGCTCTTCGTGGCGCTGGCCATGTTTGTCCTGGGCGGCGCCATCCTGAACACGTTCGCCCTGGCCCTTCTCTTCGGTTTTATCATCGGCTGTTATTCGACGATCTTCGTGGCCAGCCCCATCGTCCTGGCCTGCCGGACGCTGGTGCGTCCCGGCGGCCGGCGCCGTTAAGACCAGATGCGTTCCCGCCTCGCGGGATGCCGGGGTGAGCCGACCGGCGGGATGTCGCTGAATGGCAGGCCTCGGGTTTTGCGTCCCGCCTCGCTCGAAGGCAAGTGAGGGCCCGGCGGGATGTCACTAAATAAATACATTAAGGTTTTCCGTGTTCCGGTCGTTTAAGTTTTATGTCGGTGAGTCCATAGATATCGCGCCTTTTTGCCGTTCTTTGTCAGACCTGGGTTATGGGTTTCAGGAGAGGGTGCTGGAAGAAGGGGACTTTGCCCGTCGGGGCGGCGTCGTGGATGTCTTCCCCGTGACCTTTGAGCTGCCCATCCGGGTCGTCTGGGACGCTACCACGATCCAGTCGGTCAAGAGCTTCAGTCTTGAGACCGGGGAGACACTCTGGGAACACCAGATCGTCATCGTCCTGCCCCGCCGCACGCAGACCCACGCGGAGCCGGGCGGCATCTCGAGCGAGGTGCCGCTGGCAAACTTCGTCGATATCAGGAAGGGCGACCTCGTCGTCCATCAGCAGTACGGCATCGGCAGGTTCCTGGGGATCGAGAAGGTCGAGCGTCGCGACGACACACAGGACCACATGGTCATCCAGTACGCGGGGCAGGACAAGCTCCTCGTCCCCGTGGACCAGATGCACCTCGTCCAGAAGTACGTGAGCCTGGGCGGCCATAAGCCCGGACTTCACCGCCTGGGCTCCAAGGAGTGGCGCCGCGTCCGGATGCGCGCCGAGCGCGCCACCATCAAGGTGGCGCTCGATCTGCTGAAACTCCAGGCCATGCGCAAGGCCCTGGGCGGTTTCGTCTTTTCCCCGGACACGCCGTGGCAGAAGGACTTTGAGGCGACCTTTCCCTTCAAGGAGACGGTAGACCAGGCCGCGGCCGTGACCGCGACCAAGCGCGACATGGAGGCCTCGTATTCGATGGACCGTCTTCTGTGCGGGGACGTCGGCTACGGCAAGACGGAGGTCGCCATGCGCGCGGCCTTCAAGTGCGTGATGGACGCCAAGCAGGTCGCCTTCCTCGTGCCCACGACGGTCCTCGCCGAA
>CAZCSY010000011.1:0-31707 GCA_964501505.1 uncultured Planctomycetia bacterium | reverse complement strand
GGAGCGCCTGGACTTCGTCTTTATCATTGTGGAGGCGACCGATGAGGCTGGCCACAACGGCGACCTGCGCATGAAGATCACGACGATCGAGCGCTTCGACAAGATGATCGTCGGTCCCTTTGTCGAACGGCTCAAACAGGACAAGGATCTGCGCGTGATGGTCCTGCCCGATCACGCCACGCCGGTCCTCCTGCGTAAGCACGTTGCGGAGGACGTCTGCGCGGTCATGGCAGGACCGGGGATCGCGCACAACGGCTTTTCTGTGCTTACCGAGGCCGAGGGGCACAAGAGTCTTGCACACTTCAAGGGGCACGAGTTGATGGTCGCGTTTTTAAAATGAGTGCGCTTTTGATCTTCCTATTGGCGATCGTCTGTTTTGCCGCGGGCTACCGCTTTTATGCGTCCCGCGTCGCGGCGCTCTTTCCCATCGATGTCAAGCGTCCGACCCCGGCCGTCCAGAAATATGACGGCGTGGATTTCGTTCCGGCAAAGAACTGGCTGGTGCTTTTTGGACACCATTTTTCCTCCATTGCGGGCGCCGGCCCCATCATCGGGCCGGTCATCGGCTGCATCTATTGGGGGTGGTTGCCGGCTCTCGTCTGGATTGTTGTGGGGACGGTGCTGCTCGGCGGCGTGCATGATTTCGTGACGTTGATCATCTCCGTCCGCGAGGAGGGCCATTCCATCCCTGAGGTCGCAGCGAGCGCGGTCTCAAAGCGCGCGCGCCGGATCTTTTCGGTCTTCGTGTGGCTGGCCCTGATCCTGGTCGTCGCGGTCTTCGCGCACCTGTGCGCCAAGACCTTCGTGACAGAGCCCCAGATTATCCTGCCGTCCGCGGGTCTGATCCCGGCGGCCGTTCTGGTCGGCTTCCTGGTTTATCGGCGAGGGGCAGGGCTGGGAGGTGCCACGCTTTTGGGGCTTGGGATCCTGGGATTGTGTATGGCGGTTGCCCCTCATGTTCCGGTCCCCGGCGCATGGGCCGATGTGCGGGTGTGGACGTTGATCCTGCTGGGCTATGCCTTCGTGGCTTCGGTGTTGCCGGTGAATATCCTCTTGCAGCCGCGCGACTACCTGTGCAGCTTTCTTTTGATCATCGGCGTGGCCGCGGGTATCATGGGGCTCTTGGTGACGCGGCCGGTCGTGACACAGCCCGCTTTTATAAGCGTGAATACGTCGCAGGGGTATCTCTGGCCCATGATGTTCGTGACGATCGCCTGCGGCGCTATTTCTGGTTTTCACGCGGTCGTCTCCAGCGGCACGACCTCAAAGCAGCTGGCCAATGAGCGCTACGGCCGTCGGATCGGCTACGGCGGGATGGTCGCTGAGGGCATCGTCGCCTTGATCGCGGTGCTAGCCGTGGTGAGCGGCATTTCCCGCTCGCAGACGGGTCTGTGTCTCTTATTGAAGGACGTCGGCCCGATATGCGTCTACGGAGAAGGCTACGCCGGACTGACCCGGGTATTTCTGGGTCCTTATGGAAAGTTTTTGGGCGTTGTCATCCTGAATGCTTTTATCCTGACGACGCTGGACACCGCGACGCGCGTCTGCAGGTACATCACCGAGGAACTGATGGGCCTGAAGAACCGGTTTGTGGCGACGGGCGTGACCGTGGTCTGCGCAGGCGTCTTGGCCTTGAGCGGCGCCTGGAACAAGCTGTGGCCGGCCTTCGGCGCCTCGAACCAGTTGGTGGCGGCCCTGGCCCTTTTCGTGGCGGCGTGCTGGTTCCTCGCCCGGGGCAAGAACGTCCGCTATACGCTGGGACCGGCGCTCTTCATGTTTGTGACGACGGTGGCAGCGCTGTTCGTCCAGGCCCGGATCTATATCCGCGAAGGCAATTATTTATTGGCCCTGATCACGGGGACGTTGTTGGTCCTGGCGTTCGTCATGGTGAATGAGGTGCGTCTGGTTTTCGCAAAAAACAAGAGGGCGACGGCATGAAGATTATCGTTCAGAAATTTGGCGGCAGTTCCGTGGCGAACGTCGAACGCATCAAGGCCGTCGCGAAGCGCGTGGCGGCTTACCGCAGGAGAGGGTGGCGACTCGTCGTGGTCGTCTCGGCTTTGGGCGACACCACCGACGAGCTCCTCGAGTTGGCCGAGCAGATTGCCGACGTGCCGCCGGCGCGGGAGATGGACATGCTCCTTTCCACGGGCGAACAGATCTCCTGCGCGCTCCTGGCCATGGCGATCGACAGGCTGGGGTATAAGTCGATCTCTTTTACGGGTGGGCAGGTCGGCATCCGGACGGACACCTCGCACACCAAGGCGAAGATCGTCGGCATCGATACCGCGCGGATCCTGCGCGTGCTCAAAGAAGGGCGCATCGTCATCGTGGCGGGTTTCCAGGGGATCAACGAGAACCTCGATATCACGACCCTGGGCCGAGGCGGTTCCGACCTGACGGCCGTGGCGCTCGCCGTGGCCCTCAAGGCGCGCGTGTGTGAGATCTATACGGACGTCCAGGGGATCTACACGACCGACCCGCGCATCGCCCCCTCGGCAAGGAAGATAAAACAGATCACGTACGACGAGATGCTGGAGATGGCTTCCCTGGGCGCTCAGGTGATGCAGGCGCGCTCCATCGAGGTGGCCAAGAAATTTGACATGCCCGTCCATGTGCGCTCGAGCTTCCTCGAGACGCCGGGCACGATGATACTAAAGGAGGCGGACAAGATGGAAGGTTTTGTGATCAGCGGGGTGACGTTGAACAAGAAGGAGGCGAAGCTGACCATTTGCGACGTGCCGGACCAGCCGGGCATCGCGGCCAAGATCTTCCGCGAGATATCGCGGCAGGAGATCAACGTGGATACGATCGTTCAGAACGTCAGCCGTCGAGGCACCACGGATGTCTCCTTCACCGTGCCGCTGGGCGAGCTCCACAAGGCCAAGTCGGTGACGCAGAAGGTCGCCGGCAAGATCCGCGCCCACAAGGTCATCGAGGACAGGGACATCGCCCGCGTCTCCATCGTGGGCGTGGGCATGAAGGCCCACACGGGCGTCGCCGCGAAGATGTTCGAGGCGTTGGCCGCCAAGAAGATCAACATCGACATGATCACGACGTCGGAGATCAGCATCTCCTGCATCATCAAGAAGAAGAACGCCGAAAGGGCGGTTCGTTCTATCCACGCCCGGTTCGGCCTGGGCTAAAAGTGGAACACAGGAGCCAGGCTCCTATGTTCCACTTTCGAGGAACAAAGAGCCAGGCTCCTAGAGAGGCACAGATGAACAAAATCGAACTTTATGATACGACGTTACGCGACGGCTCCCAGACCGAGGGGATCTCGTATTCGGTCTACGACAAGGTGCGCATCGCCCGCAAGCTCGACGAGCTGGGCATCGACTATATCGAGGGCGGCTACCCCTTGTCCAACCCGAAGGACAAGGCCCTTTTCGAGGAGCTCAAGAAAAAGCCGTTGAAGAACGCCCGGCTCGCGGCCTTCGGGTCCACGCGCCGCGCGGGCGCCAAACCCGAGGAGGACGCGGGCCTGAAGAGCCTGGCTGCCAGCGGCGCGCGCACGGTGACGATCTTCGGCAAGTCTTCGGACCTGCACGTGCGCGAGGTCCTGCGCGTGAGCCTGGCGGAGAACCTTGAGATGATCCGCGGCTCCCTGAGTTTCCTCAAAAAGAAGGGACTCGAGGTTATCTATGACGCCGAGCATTTTTTTGACGCCTACAAGCGCAACGCCGACTACGCGCTGCAGACGCTCAGGGCCGCGCAGGAGAGTGGCGCGCGGCTTCTGTGTCTGTGCGACACGAACGGCGGCAGCCTGCCGTCCGAGATCACGCAGATCATCAACGACGTCCGGCAGGTCATCGAGGCGCCGCTGGGCATCCACACCCATAACGATGCGGGTCTGGCCGTGGCCAACGCCATCGCCGCCGTCGAGGCTGGCTGTGTCCAGGTGCAGGGCACGATCAACGGCTACGGCGAGCGCTGCGGCAACGCCGACCTCATCCCCATCATCGGCATCCTGAAGCTGAAGATGGGCAAGGACTGCATCGGCGACGGTCGGCTGCGCGAATTGACCGAGGTCGCGCACTTCGTCAGCGAGGTCAGCAACATGAAGCAGGCGGACAATCAGCCGTTCGTTGGCAAGTCCGCTTTTGCCCATAAGGCCGGCGTGCACATCAACGCCGTCTTGAAGACTCCGCAGAGCTACGAGCACATCGATCCGGTGCTTGTGGGCAACGCCCGTCGGATCCTCGTCTCGGAGCTGGCGGGTAAGTCGCCGATTTTGCTCAAGGCCCAGGAGCTCAAGCTCGATATCGAGAAAGATTCTCCCGCGGCGAAGCAGGTCTTGAAGAAACTCCAGGATTTGGAGCACCAGGGTTTCCAGTTCGAGGCCGCGGACGCGAGTTTTGAGATCATGGTCAAGCGCGCCCTCAAGAAGTTCAAAGATTTCTTCCTGCTCGAGGGCTTTCGCGTGATTATCGAGAAGAGGAAGAAGGGCCGGGTTACCTCCGAGGCCACGATCAAGTTGAAGGTCGGCAGGCAGAGCGAGCACACCTCCAGCGACGGCGATGGCCCGGTCAACGCCCTCGACAACGCCCTGCGCAAGGCCCTCAAGGCCTTCTATCCGCAGGTCCAGAAGATGCACCTTTCGGACTTCAAGGTGCGCGTTCTGGACGCCAGGGAGGGGACGGCCGCGAAGGTCCGCGTCCTCGTCCAGTCCCAGGACGAGCGCGACACCTGGACCACCGTCGGCGTCTCCGAGAACATCATCGAGGCCTCCTGGCAAGCCCTCGTCGACAGCATCGAGTACAAGCTCCTCAAAGACCAGCGCAAAAAATAGGCCCTGACACCTTAAGACCTGGTCTCTGAGTGTCAAAAAATGACACTAAAAGACCTGGTCTGTGAGTGTCACATTGCGGATGGATAAGCAGATACCAGCCCAATACAATCCCAGGGAGGTCGAGCAGAAGTGGTTCGAGCGCTACGCCTCGACGCCGCTCTTTCACGCCCAGGTTAATAAGGACAGGGCGCCGTATTGCATCGTCATCCCTCCGCCGAATGTCACGGGCATCCTCCACATGGGCCATGCCCTCAACAACACCATCCAGGACGTTTTGATCCGGGCCAGGCGCATGCAGGCAAGGGAGGCCCTCTGGATGCCGGGGACGGACCACGCCGGCATCGCCACCCAGAACGTCGTGGAGCGCCAGCTCGCCAAGGAAGGGCTGAAGCGCGATGATCTTGGCCGGGAGAAGTTCCTTGAGCGCGTCTGGGAGTGGAAGAAAGAGTACGGCTCGACCATCATCCATCAGCTCAAGCGGCTGGGCGCCAGCTGCGACTGGCCGCGAGAGCGGTTCACCATGGACGCCGGCTACTCGGCCGCGGTCAAAGAGGTCTTCATCCGTCTCTATGAAAAGAAGCTCGTCTACCGCGGGGACTACATCATCAATTGGTGCCCGCGGTGCCAGACGGCGCTTTCCGACGAAGAGGCGCCCCACCATGACCTGGAAGGCAGGCTCTACTACATCAAGTATCCTTTGAAAGAGCGGCCGAAGAAGAAGGCGGCGGCCAAAGACAGGAAGGCGGGGGGTGCGTTCTCTTTTGACGACGGTCTCGTCGTGGCCACGACCCGGCCCGAGACGATGCTGGGCGATACGGCCGTTGCCGTCAATCCCAAGGACAGGCGCTACAGGCATCTAATCGGTGCCACCCTCATCCTGCCCCTTCTGGGTAGAGAGATCGCGGTCATCGCCGATCCGCTCGTGGATAAGAGTTTTGGCACCGGCGCGGTGAAGGTGACGCCTGCGCACGACCCCAATGATTACATCATGGGCAAGAACCACGGTCTTGAGTTCATCAATATCATGCACCCGGACGGCGTCCTGAATTCGCACGCCGGAGATTACGCGGGCATGGACCGTTTTGAGGCGCGCCAGGCGATCGTCGAGGACCTGCGCGAGCGCAAGCTCCTCGTCAAGATCGAAGACCATAAGCACGCCGTCGGTCACTGCTACCGTTGCCACACGGTCATCGAGCCGTATTTATCCAAACAGTGGTTCGTCAAGATGAAACCGCTGTCAAAACCCGCCATCACGGCGGTGAAAAAGGGCGAGATCAAGTTCACGCCCAGGCGCTGGACCAAGGTCTACCTGAACTGGATGGAGAACATCAAGGACTGGTGCATCTCGCGTCAGATCTGGTGGGGTCACCGGTTGCCGGTGTGGTACTGTCCGGTGTGCGCAAAGGTCCCGTCCGAAGACGCAAAAAAGATAATCAGGTCGGCGGCTGGAGAGGAATCGCGCAGGGGTGTCATCGTCGCGCGCGAGGCGCCCAAGGCCTGTCCGGCCTGTGGCTGTACGGACCTGAAACAGGACGAAGACGTCCTCGATACCTGGTTCTCGTCGTGGCTGTGGCCCTTCGCGACCTTCGGGGGATCCTTTATGTCCGGGGCGCCGATATCCCGGTCTAGCGACGCGTCCGCGGCGGGGGCGTGTCCGGACGCAGCATCGAAAGACCTTGAGTATTTTTATCCTACCTCTGTTCTGGTCACGGCGCCTGAGATCATCTTCTTCTGGGTGGCGCGTATGATCATGGCCGGTTTTGAGTTCATGGGCAAAAAGCCTTTCACAGACGTCTACATTCACGGCACCGTACGCGACGTCGAGGGCCGCAAGATGTCCAAGTCTTTGGGCAACAGCATCGATCCCCTTGAGGTCATCGACCGCTACGGCGCGGACGCGCTGCGTTTCAGCCTCATCGCGTCCAGCGGCTCGGACATCTATCTTTCACAGGATCGCTTTGAGCAGGGCCGCAACTTCGCCAATAAGATCTGGAACGCGTCGCGGTTCATCCTGATGAACCTCAAGGAGGGGGTGACGGGAGACGCGATAGACCTTAAAGACCTGTCCGTGTTTGACCGTTGGATCCTCCACGAGCTCAACGAGACCGCCAAGAAGACCTCGCGGGCCATCGACGCCTTCCGGCTCAACGAGGCCCTGAACATCGTGATGAATTTCTTCTGGAAGGTCTTCTGTGATTGGTACATCGAGATCGCCAAGCTCAGCCTGGAGCGTAACGTGACGCAAGAGGTTCTGCTGCATGTCTTAAAAAAGACGCTCCTCCTGCTGCACCCTTTCATGCCGTTTATCACCGACGAGCTCACGGCGCTGCTCCCCGGGGAACACCCCGATACCATCGGGGTGTCGGCCTGGCCGCGGCCCGAAAAGCGCTTTGAAGACAAGTCCTGCGTGCGCCGCACGCAGGGTATCTGCGCCTGTGTGCTGGGCATCAGGCAGCGCCGGCATGACCTGAATGTTTCGCCCGGGGCCAAGGTCAACGTCGTCTTGATGTGCGCCGACAAGGACGGGCAGCGTTCTCTTGAAGAGGCCGTGCCGATCTTACAACGTCTGGCCGGCGCCGGAGAGGTGAGGTTTGAAGAGCCGGGCAAGCCCCTTGCGAACTCGGTGACTTTTCTGACACTTCCAAAACTAAAGGGGGCATTGCTCCTGGAAGGACTCCTCGATATCAAGAAGGAGAAGGAACGCCTGGGCCGCGACATCGCGGTCCTGCGCGGTCAGGTCCGTCAGAAGGAGGGGCTTTTGAAGAACAAGGGGTTCGTGAAGCGCGCGCCCAAAGAGGTCGTGGCAAAGGAAAAGGCCCGCCTGGAAGAGATGCGCCTCAAGATCAGAAACCTCTCGGAGGTCTGCGATGGACTTGGATAGGAAGGTCATCCGGGCCCTCGTCCGGGCCGCGCTCATTGAGGACGCGGCAGACCGGGACATTACGACCCGTGACTTCATCGCTGCCAACGTGCACGCGGAGGCGGCGGTCGTCGCCAAAGAAAAGGGCGTGGTTGCCGGGATACCGTTTGTCCTTGAGGTTTTGAGTTCCTTTGACAAGAAGGCGCGCGTCACGGTCCTGAAGAAGGAGGGGGCTTTGGTGCGTTGCGGCGACGTCGTCCTGAAGATCAAGGCGAGCGGCCGCACGGTTCTTTCCTGCGAGCGCGTGACTCTCAACTTCCTTTCTTATTTATCCGGTATCGCGACCCAGGCGCATGAGGCGGTCAAGCGCGTCAAGGCCAGGGGTATCCGTATCCTCGACACGCGCAAGACCACGCCCCTCCTGCGCGCCGTGGAAAAGTATGCGGTCGCCGTCGGCGGGGGCAGCAACCACCGGTTCAACCTGGGCGAGCAGTATCTCATTAAAGAGAACCACATCTTTATCCTGCGCCGGACCGGTATGAGGGACCGGCTCAAGAAGCGCCGGCCCGGAGTGCCTTTTGAGATTGAGGTCGAGAGCCCTAAGGATTTGGAGGCTACCCTGTGCCTGGAGCCCGACATCGTGATGCTTGACAATTTTACCCCCGCGCAGGTGCACAGGGCGGTGGCGCGGCTTGCCAGGGTCTGTCCGGACCGCCGGCAGAGGCCACTCGTAGAGATCTCCGGGGGAATCTCCTTGAAGAATCTGCGCCGCTATGCCATCCGCGGGGTCGACTTTATCTCTCTGGGGAGCCTGACCCACTCCGCGGTCGCGCTTGATTTTTCCCTGGAACTCACGCGCTGCTCCCTGAGGTAACGCATAAGGACTCTGTCTTGTTATGCCTGCATTCACGCTCACCAGCTCTTTTCAGCCGGCCGGCGACCAGTCTCAGGCCATCGATAAGATAACGGCAGCTCTCCAGGCCGGAAAGCACGCGGTGACGCTCCTGGGCGTCACGGGCTCGGGCAAGACCTTCACGATGGCCAACGTCATCGCCCGCTTGAACAAGCCGGCCCTCGTCATCTCGCACAATAAGACCCTCGCCGCCCAACTCTACTTCGAGTTCAAGGATTTCTTTGCGCACAATGCCGTCGAGTACTTCGTCAGTTACTACGATTACTACCAGCCTGAGGCCTACATCCCATCGACCGATACCTACATCGAGAAGGACGCGGCCATCAACGACCGGCTCGACCGCCTGCGTCTGTCGTCCACCACGTCGCTCTTCTCGCGGCCCGACACGCTGGTCGTGGCCTCGGTCTCCTGCATCTACAACCTGGGCAGTCCCCGGGATTACCGGGACTTCATGGTCTTCCTGAAGGCAGGGGAGACCGTCAGCCGCGACGACGTGATCCGCCGGCTGATGAACATCCAGTACGAGCGCAACGACTATGCGTTCACCCGCGGCAAGGTCCGGGTCAAGGGCGACACGGTCGACATCTTTCCGGCCTACGGGGAGAAGGGGGTGCGCATCATCCGTGATTTTGACACTATCCGTTCGATCCATGAGTTTGACCCGGTCTCGGGCGGCAAATGCAGCGACCTCGACACGATCGGCATTTATCCGGCCAAGCACTATATCGTGCCCCAGGACGCGATCAACAGGGCGACCGAGACGATCCTCGAGGAGATGGAGGAATGCCTCAAGGTGCTGCGCAAGCAGAACAAGCTCCTGGAGGCCCAGCGCCTGGAACAGCGCACGCGCTACGATGTGGAGATGCTGCGCGAGGTCGGCTATTGTCACGGCATTGAGAATTACTCGCGCACGCTCTCGTTCCGGGAGCCGGGCTCGCGACCGTTCTGCCTCCTTGATTATTTCCCACAGGATTTCATCGTTTTCGTGGACGAGAGCCACGTGACCATCCCGCAGGTCCGCGGGATGTATGAGGGCGACCGCGCGCGCAAGCAGGTCCTGGTGGATTTCGGCTTCCGCCTGCCGTCGTGCCTGGACAACCGGCCCTTGACGTTCGCCGAGTTTGAGCGGCTGGTCAGCCGGTCGGTCTATGTCTCGGCCACGCCCGGGCCCTATGAGCTTAAGCGCTCCGGCGGCGTCACGGCCGAGCAGGTCATCCGGCCGACCGGCATACCGGATCCCGAGATCATCGTCCTGCCGACCCAAGGTCAGATCAAAGACCTGGAACAACGTATCCGTGAGCGCGCCGGTAAGGATGAGCGGGTCCTGGTCACCACGCTTACCAAGAAGATGGCCGAGGATTTGAGTGCCTACCTTGAGGAGAAAGGGCTCAAGGTCCGCTACCTGCATTCGGAGATAGACACGATCGAGCGCGTGGAGATCCTGCGTCAGCTGCGCCAGAAGGCCTTCGATTGTCTCGTCGGCGTCAACCTCTTGCGCGAGGGACTCGATCTGCCCGAGGTGTCGCTCGTCGCGGTCCTGGATGCCGACAAGGAGGGTTTTCTGCGCTCCGCCGTGTCTCTCATCCAGCTCGCCGGCCGTGCCGCGCGCAACGTGGGCGGTGAGGTCGTGATGTACGCGGACAAGCAGACCCCGGCGATGCGCACCGCCATGCGTGAGAGCAACCGCCGCCGCAAACGGCAATTAGAGTATAATGAAGAACATAGCATCACGGTCGCCACGGTCCAAAAGGAGATTCGTGACAGCCTGCGCGAGGAAGAAGAGGCCAAGACCTACGTGGCTGAGCTCTCCGGCCAGTCCCTGGAAAAGCACGAGCGCGAATCCCTGATCGCGTATCTCCAGCGCGAAATGGAGCTCGCCGCCCGCAATCTCAAATTCGAGGACGCCGCCCGCCTGCGCGACGAGATCAAACGGCTGAAGTCCAGCGGCTCGCCCAGGCGCGTCGAGCGCGCCGGCCGCGAAGGCCGATAGGAGGCGTATGACGCATTTCATCAGACCGTTTACGGCCCAGGACAGGCCGGCGGTAAGGTGCCTGAGCTGCGAGACCGCCTTTCTCGGCTTGCCGAGAGAGGGGATCTTCGCGGACGATGAGGTCCTGGCCGTTTTTTTGACCCTTTATTTCAAGGACCAGGAACCGGAATCGTGTTTTGTAGCTGAGGACAACGCCGCAGTCATCGGGTACTTGGCCGGCGCCAAAGACGTCCGCGCGATGAAGGGGGCGCGCGGCTGACGAACCTGCGTCGACCGGTCTTCTTGGTACGGTAGAGCAAATAAAAAACGATTGAGAGGTCGCCATGGCACTGAGAGAAGATTTTGAAAAACAGGGGGCTTTCCTGTTCAGGTGGAGGAGTTATGTCCCCCTGGTGATCCTGCCTCCGCTTATTTTGGCCTTGTTTCATTCTGAACACATCGAGCGCGTCTTCGGCTATGCCGGGGAATATCTTTGGGAGGCCTTATGTCTGATGATCTCGTTTTCAGGGTTGGCGATACGCGCCGGGGTCGCCGGCTATGCCCTCCGAGGAACATCTGGGAGGAATACGAAGGGGCAGGCCGCCGAGCAGCTTAACACCACCGGGATGTATTCGATCGTAAGGAATCCGCTTTACTTAGGGAATTTCACCATCATGCTCGGGGCATTGATGTTCGTCCAGGTATGGTGGCTCATCCTGATGGGCGTCGTCGGATTCTGGTTTTATTATGAGCGCATCATCTTTACGGAAGAGGAATTTTTACGCAAGAAATTCGGAAATGTTTTTTTGGATTGGACCCAAAGGACCCCCGTCTTTTACCCCAACTTCAAGCATTGGCAGAGGCCCGATCTTCCTTTTTCCTTTAAGACCGTCTTAAGGAGGGAGTATTCGACCTTTTTCGGTATCATCGCTTCTTTTACGTTTATAGACATCGCCGCGGATCTGGCAGCCGAAAGGAGGCTTGAGATCAAGCCTTTCTGGGCGGCCTTATTCGTCGCGGGTTTGGTCGCCTATATCACGCTCATGACGCTCAAGAAGAAGACGAAGAGATTGGATGTCGCGGGTCGATAAGCGTCGACCCCCGCCCGGGGCTTTTGCGAAAAAGAGGAGGTAAGGCGAATAGGAAATCGACAAGGGCTGTAGCCCTGATTCTTTTTTAAGCTTGCTCGTTTTGGCCCCGAGGCTCTTGGCTCAAACCGCCCATGCGCTTTCCCTTAAGGAGGCCGTTGAGGCGTCCGAAAGGGCGAAGGGGGTCAGCCTCGGCCAGTACTTCCTCTACAGTGTCATCCTGGCGCAGGGCTCATCCGGCGATTACTGGAACTGCACCTTCAGGTCGATCGGGGGAGGCGACAAGGCTGGCTACGGCCAGATCTACGTCAAGGGCACCATGGATGTCCAGGTCGAGATCGTGATATCGGAGGTCCCTGTTCGGCACAGATAGACCCGGGACAGCGGCTTCATGGCAAGGGCCGGCGAAGACACCCGTCGGCCCTTTGTTCTTCGACCGCCTGTCGTCAAGGATTATCGTTCTTTGGGAGCGTCAGGAAGTGCCGCAATAGGCCCAGGCGCACGAGCACGTAGAGGCCGGCCATGCCCCCGAGACCGAAGAAGGAGGCGTTGGCGCGGTCTTTTCTGAAAGCGGCGTGGTAAAAGACATGCAGGAAGGGGAGGACGAGACTGTTTTCTCCGCTCAGGAGCGCGGTCGCGTAACACAAGAGCATGGGGCCGAAGAGCCACGGCTTGAGGGCGCGCTCTTCGGTCTGCCTGACGTAGGACGTAATGCAATGAGAAAGACATGCGCTGGCCGCAAGATAGGCGGGGGTCAGGAGCTGTTGCTAAAGAAAAATAGTCACAGAGACCTTTACAAAATCAAAAAATACGGTATTATTGGTTAAGATAGGATATTTTTAGGTATTTTAAGTTAGTTTTTAATCTATCTTCTGGCTACGGACAGGGACCCTGGCGCGTGAGCGTCACAGTTTGGCCGATGAGGAGATACCAGGATGTTCTTCGACAGCCTGCATAACATAAACATGACCCTGAGGTCTTTGGACCTGCACATCCTGTTCCTCCTGGGCGTGGCCTTGTTCGGAGGGGCCATGGGCGGCCGCTTGTTCCAAAAGATCCTGATCCCCCAGGTCGTGGGATATCTCATCATCGGGTTCCTGGTGGGGCATCACGTCCTGAACATCGTCAATATGGGCACCCTCGAGGTGCTGCAGCCCTTTAATTATTTCGCCCTGGGGATCATCGGCTTCATGATCGGCGGGGAGCTGAAAAAGGAGACATTCGATAAATACGGCAAACAATTCTTCGTCATCTTGTTCTCAGAAGGTTTCGCCGCTTTCCTTTTTGTTTTTCTCCTGATCGGAGTCGGCGGCACCCTGGTCTTCGGCGGCAACGGATTTTTCATCCAGCTTGGTCTCTTGTTGGGCGCCATCGCTTCCGCGACGGCGCCGGCGGCCACGACGGACGTCCTGTGGGAGATGAAGTCGCGCGGCCCTCTGACCACGACCGTTCTGGGGATCGTCGCGCTGGATGACGCCCTGGCGCTCTTGTTCTTTGCCATCGCCTCCAGCATCGTCGTGAAGTTGACGGGCGCCAAGTCGGTGGGCGGGTGGTTCCTGCTGCTGGACCCCTTGTATAAGATTGGTGTTTCCGTCGGCATCGGCGGCGCGATGGGTTTTTTCCTGTGCAGGGTCCTCAAAAGAGAGCAGGTCGACAGGGAGCGGATACTGATCCTTTCCCTGGCGACGGTCCTTATCTTGCTGGGCCTGACGTTGATGTTGGAAGTGGATTCGCTTTTGGGCGCCATGGCCCTGGGCTCGGTCCTGGCCAACCGCGCGCCGAACGTAAGCAAAGAGGTCTTCCGGATCGTCGGCGGTTTCGCCCCGCCTATTTACGTGCTGTTTTTCGTCTTGGTCGGCGCGAAGTTGAACCTGGGCCACATCACGCCGGCGCTTCTCCTGCTGGTGTTGGTCTATCTGATCGGCCGTTCGAGCGGCAAGATGCTCGGCGCGAATTTCGGAGCGCGGGTTTCGGGAGCGCCGCGAACGGTGCAGAAGTACCTGCCGTATTGTCTCTTCAGCCAGGCGGGCGTGGCCATTGCCCTGACCATGGTCGTCTCCGCGATGTTCCCCGGGCCGGTCGCGAACTACACGGTCATCATTATCGCCGTTTCGACGTTCTTCGTGCAGATCCTGGGCCCCCCTTGCACGAAGTTCGCCGTCGTGAAGGCGGGGGAGACGGGATTGAACATCACCGAAGAGGACCTGATCCGTCAGGCCAAGGCCGGCGATCTCATGACCTCCCGGCCGCCGCTCATCTGCAAGAATATGCCGCTGGTCGAGGTCTTGAATATTTTTAAATCAAGCGATTATTTGTATTACCCCGTGGTGGACGAGAAGACAAGATTGGTGGGTGTCATAACCCTGGAGAGCATCCGGCAGACCATGATGGAGACGGACCTGCATCCTCTTCTTTTGGCCCATGACCTTATGGAGGTCGTGAAAGAGACGGTGCGCCCGGAGACGCCGCTCGCCGAGATACGCGAACGGCTCAACAAGAGCCGCGCGGGATACCTGCCGGGGACGAAAAAAAATGGAGAGTATGTGGGGATCATCGAGCAGAACACGCTCAACAAATATATATCGACGAAGATGCTTGAGCTGGAGCAGAAGGTGGCGGCTTTTTCATGACACCTTCGGCCGCGAGGCCGGGGCGTGGCCGCAATAAGAGCTCCATAAACCGGGAGGAGGTCGTCATGAAGAGGAAAAAAATATCTTTTGCGGCCGTGTTCGTGGTAGTCTTAACGGGGGGCGCGGGACTGATCCCTGTGCCGTCTTTCGCTGCAGAGACCATCGATGGCCTGAAACAACAGATCGCCGTCTTGGAGAAGCGGGTCGGGGAACTGGAGGCCGGGCAGGCGCAGAAGGACCAGACGACGGCGGCGGCAGGGGAGAGGTGGGATCCCCTTGGGGAAATGCAGCGCATGCAGGAAGAGGTGGGGCGCATGTTCCAGGATTCCTTCATCTGGGCGGGCCCTGTCGGCTCGGGGATATTCGGTAGCAATATGCGCTACGACGATTATTTCAATATCCAGGAAGAAAGCGACAAGTACGTCATCACCTTCGATCTGAGCGGATTGGACCAGAACAAGGTCGATATCGAGGTCAATGAGAACTCCATCACCGTCAAGGGGGAGTATTCCCGGGAAACCAATCAGCAGTCCCAGAACGAACAATACGTCTCGAAGAGCTACGCTTCCTTCCTGAGATCCGTGCCCGTCCCGCAGGACGCCGACACGACGAACATGAAGACGGAAAAACAGGGCGATAAGCTTGTCATCACCCTGCCTAAAAAAGCGGCCGCTGTTGCGAGCGGAGAAAAGGCGTCACCCGCGTCGAAATAACAGGCCGTGAAGATATGAAGAGAGCTCTGCCGGTCATCGTTTCCCTGCTGGCCGCTACTTTCGCGGCGCAGCTATGTCTTCCCGGGTGCCTGCCCGTCTTTTGCGAGAACGAGCGCGACTCCGAGGTCCGGGTGTCCGTTTCCGGGGAGGCCGGCCGGTGGGTTTGTTTCGCCGATAGGGATGATCCGTCGCTCGCCGATCCTCCGGTATGGCTCGCGGCGGTGGTCAACGTCTATTTATTGCATGAAGAGGCGCCGTGCGCCGCATTACCTCTTTTGTCGTGTACCGCGCTTCTCAACCATTCCCCGCCCTTCCCCTTCACTTAGTCCTGGATTAAACAGGAGACGTCTTGGCGTCCCGCGCGGTAGGCCCGCCGATAGGAAAGGGCCCCGGCCGGACGCCCCAGGGAAGAGGAGGGTGTGTTATGAAGGGATGGGATTTTTCGAGGATACAGATCGTCTGTCCGGACCTGAAGGCCCGGGACAAAGAAGCGGCCATTCGCGAACTGGCCGAGTTTTTGCGTTCGGTCATCGAGGTTGGCGATTTCGATGAGTTCATCAAGGATGTGCTCGCCCGTGAGACCTTGCTGTCGACCGGCCTGGGGGATGGGATAGCCGTGCCGCACGCGCGCACCAGCACAGTCCAGAAGTTCGTCGTGGTCTTCGGCCGTTCCCGCGAAGGGGTCGATTTCGGCGCCCTGGACGGCAAACCGGCCCACCTGATCTTTCTGATGGGGATCCCCAGGTCTGCTGTCCGTGGGTATCTGCATTTGTTGAAGGTTTTGTCCGCCGCCCTCAAAAAAGAGCCTTTGCGCCGCCGGCTCCTTGAAGCGCAGGACGGCGAGGAGATCCTCCGTGTCTTTCGCCAAGGGGCACAGGCCTGGCAGGAGGGGAGGATGTTGGTCTCTTCGGGCATGGAAAGGTAAACATGGTAGACGTCATGGACTTCATCGCTCCCCAGAGGATCCTCGTTGGTTTTAAGGCATGGTCCAAAGAGGAGGCCATCCGCCTTCTGGTCGACCGGCTCTTCGCAGGGGTCGCTGGAGGGCTCCACGGCTACGACCGGGGCCGTGTCTTCAAAGAGGTGATGCGCCGGGAGCGGCTCCATTCGACCGGTATCGGCAATGGGCTGGCCTTTCCACACGCCCGCCTGGAGGGGTGGGGGGACCTGAGGATGGCGCTGGCTGTTTGTCCCGGCGGCATGGACTTTGAGAGCGTGGACGCGGCGCCGGTATTCGCCGTGTGTCTCATGATCTCTTCCCAGAACGAGCCGTACGCGATCCTTCAGGCCATGGCCGCCATGGCGCGTTTTTTTGCAGACGAAGAGAATGCCCGGGTCCTGAAAGAGGGGCGCCTGTCATCCGAGGACGTCTATGAGAAGTTCCGCGCGGTCGGCGTCAAGGCCACGGAGATCATCCTGGCGCGGGACATCGCGCGTCCGGCCACGGTTGTGGTGACGCCGCAGATGTCGGTCGAGGAGGTGACGCACCTCATGCATGTCAACCGGCGCGATATCCTGCCCATCGTCGGCGAGGACGGTAAGTTTTTGGGTGAGATCTCGTGCCTCGAGATCTTCGAATACGGGATGCCGGATTTCTTCAAGCAGCTGCACACCATCTCCTTCGTGCGTCATATCGACCCTTTCGAGAGGTACTTCCGGATCCGCCGGGACTTGAAGGTCGCGGATTTCCAGATGGGGGAGGACGGCCGCGTGGCCGAGGAGGCGACGCTCTTGGAGATCATCTTCGAGATGACGGTGAAGAAGAAGTCGATGCTGTTCGTCGTGCGCCGGGACGGGACCCTCGCGGGCCTCATCGACAGGTTCTGCGTGATTGACAAGGTTCTTTTTTTCTAGGCCCGAAGGCGGAGTCCTTATGAAGGCATTATTGTCCGTAGCGGTCTTTTGTGCGGCCTATTATCTGATTGCCACCGAGAAGCTCAATAAGACGATCGTGGCCGTGATGGGGGCGTCGCTCGTCCTCTTCTTAAGGCTGGTCACCTTCGAGGAGGCGGTCGCCGCCATCGACTTTAACGTCATCTTCCTGCTCGTGGGGATGATGACGTGCGTGTACATCCTTTCCCGCACGGGGTTTTTCGAGTGGGTCGCCATCAGCGTGGCCAAGCGGGCCCGGGGAGACCCGCTGCAGATTATGCTCTTGCTCCTGACGGTCACCGCTGCCCTTTCGGCGGTCCTCGATAACGTGACGACCATCATCATGGTTGCCCCGGTCACCATTCTCATCATGCAGTTGCTCGAGATGTCGCCGGTGCCCCTTCTGATCCTGGAGGCCATCGCCTCGAACATCGGCGGCACCTCTACCTTGATCGGGGACCCGCCGAACATGATCATCGGCTCCCAGGCGGGGCTGTCTTTTAACGATTTCTTGGTCCACCTTTTTCCCGTGGTGGCGCTGATTTTTGTTGTCTTCCTCGTCACCAATGTCTTCGTCTTCAGGGGGCGGTTTGTCGCCGCGGCAAACGTGCGGGTGCGTGTGGCGGACGCGGTCCCGGGGCTGGCGATCGTGGACCGGGTCAACATGAAACGGGCCCTGATCGTCCTGGCGTTCATCTTCGTCGGTTTTTTCTTCCACGAGCTGGCGGGCGTCGCCCCGGGGGTCATCGCGCTGTGCGGCAGCATGGTGATGCTGGTCGTCTGCCGTCACAAGAGCGATGATACGCTGATGCGCGTGGAGTGGGGGGTTATTTTCTTCTTCATCGGGATGTTCATGATGATAGCGGCCCTCGAGGTCAACGGCGTCATCGCGTCCCTCGGCAACAGCATCATCCATGTCGCCGGTAACCATCTCTTCGTCGTGTGTCTCTTTGTTCTTTGGGGATCGGCGCTCTTTTCCGCCATCCTCGACAATATCCCTTTTGTCATCGCTATGGTGCCGATCATCAAGCAGTTCATCGCCTATTTTTCGGCGGCCCCGACGGCCGCCGCCGCCGTCCAGGCCCACGCCGCCGCGATGCCTTTATGGTGGGCGCTCGCCCTGGGCGCCTGCCTGGGCGGCAACGGCACCCTGATCGGCGCCTCGGCGAACGTGGTCATGGCGCGGATCAGCGAAAAGAACAAGTATCCGATCCCGTTCATGCGTTTTTTGCGTTATGGCACCCCGTTCTTGCTGCAATCCCTTCTCATCTCGACGGCCTATCTCTGGTGGCAGTATTTCCGTTGAGGTAAGCGTCTTTCCAATGATGTTGCTCATCGTAGAAAATCGCTTCACGCGAAGAGGGAACGCTATTATCGTGGCGCAGCCTGTGGTATAATTTACTCATCCTTCAGGAGGCGCCCGAAGATGGAAACGCGCGGTCCGAGACAAAATTCGTTCTTCGGTGGACGAAGCCCCTCCCGACCATTCCTCCATCTTAAGGTTCCGCGACAGGCTCGGCTCTGAACGCCTCAAGGATATATTCAACAACGGTCTCAAGTTTGAAGAACCTGGAAGAAGGGATGATTTTCTGGAGGGCCTTTCGAAAGAAGTTCATCAAGGACTGGAAATTTACCTTCAGAAAATTGACGGACGAAGACTCAAGCGTTCATCAGTCGCTTAAAGGATCACCCGGCTCGATAATGTCTCTTACCTGGACGAGAGACAGTATGTCGGCGAGATAGTGGATCCCGGAGCGGACGCCGTGCAGGCCATATTCGGCAACGATCCAAGACGCCGCCGGTTCTGAAGCGCTGTATCAGAACGGTATTCGGCGGGTCAAGACAAGGAGGTATGACATGATGCCGGCAGGACCGTTGATGAAGGAACACAGGCTCATCGAGCGTATGATAGAGGTAATGGCCAAGAGGTTGGAAAACATACGAAAAGAAGGCAAGGCGGACCCCTGCTTTATTGATACGGCCGTAGATTTCATCAGGACATATGCCGACAGGTGCCACCATGGCAAAGAGGAAGAGATATTATTCAAAGGTCTTGCGAAAAAGAAGCTTTCGGACGAGCACAGGCGAATCATGAACGAGTTGATTGAAGAGCATAAAATGGGCCGAAACAACGTAAAAAAGCTCAAGGCGGCAAAGGAGGCCTATGTTCAAGGCGACAAGGATGCCTTAAAAGATATCATGGAGAACATGGAGATATTGACCCAATTCTACCCAAGACACATAGAAAAGGAAGACAAGCATTTTTTCATCCCGTCTATGGATTATTTTACGCAAAAGGAACGGGATGCGATGCTGGATGAAATGGGTGAATTCGATAAAGACATGATCCATGAAAAATATGCAAAGGTCGTCGAGGACGTCAAATGAAGGGGCAAGACTTTTCTTATTAATGCCGATCTTGACGGCGGCTTCTTTGTCGGGACAGGGGGAGTTATGCCGAAGGGCAACGAAGGGGGAGGCATGAAGAACAGAGCTTTGCCGCGCTGGCTGTCGGTTCTTTTTTTGGTTCTGGCCGTCTTGGCCCCGCGGCTTTGGGCGCAGGCACCGCCTTGCGTATCTCTCAAGGACGCCGTCGCCGTGGGCGAAGATGCGTTGAAGGCCAACCAAGTCGACGCCGATCAATACTTCCTTTTCAGCGTTGTTTTAACGCATTCTTCCTCCGGAGATTGCTGGTATTGTACGTTTCGGCCGGCCAAGGCCGACAAAAAGGCTGGCGGCTACGGGGCGATCTACGTCAAGGTCTACATGGATTCCACAGCCGAGGTCGTGATGCCCGAGATCCCCATCCGGTACCGATAGGCCGCTTAAAAGGATTCCTAAATGCCGAATGTATCCCTCTTGGCGATAATCGGCAGCCGCGCCGCCCTTCCATGCTGTATCCTTACAAGCTCGTGCCGGTTACGCATAATAATGTTACATAACAATATATTTATTCTATAATTTAGTTATTAGCCACGGAGCATTTGGTGCTATTCCCAGAGCGCTGAGCAGAATATATAACAGGAGCCTCGTGTACGTCTATATGATTGTGGAAGCCGTTGAGCTCCTGGATAAGGAGAAATACGGCGTCTCCATCCAATAGGTCCCGGAGACATATAGATAATCACTGCCTATTGACGAAATTCCTGCATCTTAAGAGAAATACCGTTGAGGGCAAACCGAGGATAAAGGACAAAACAGGAGGTGGAGCATGGGGAAAGGGCTGGGGTTGTTGGCAACAGCGGTATTGGTTTTCATTGCCGGGTGTTCCACTCTTCGCATAGCAGATTTTACCATCATTTCAACAAAGAACATTGATTTAGCGAGAGGAGCTGATTTTAAGAGAGGCCCTTCCAGGGTGGAAGGGAAAGATTTGGCCCAGATAATTATTATTATTCCAACGGGCACTCCCAATATCAAGGAAGCAATTGATAGAGCCATTGAGTCTGTTCCGGGAGCCATCGCCCTCCTGGATGGAGTTATTACGGCGAAATCATGGTGGATTCCGTATATTTACGGCGAGAGTTCCTATGTCGTTGAGGGCACTCCTCTCATAGACCCCAATCTCGTTACCGCGGCTCTGCCGACAAACTATATCGTCAGCAAGCTCGACAAAGACGGCAATGTGGTCGAGACGAAGTACCTTGGCAAAGAGGAATTTAATTCAGCGAAGAAGACAATTGGCGCCTGAGGCGCTGACGCCCACTAACGACTCGCGGAACGTTTCCAGCCAACTTCTCGGATGTAGGGCAGTTCTGATCGAAGAGTCCCGGGACCTATCAGGAAAATAAGACAAAGTGCACAAGACACCTCGGACAGAACCTGAAGTTTGACATAGGGTTATTTAGAAAGGTTCGGAAGCAATGCGAAAGAAAGGGAGATCGGCATGAAGCCAAAAAATATTGTCTTGCTCAGTCTTGGAGTTTTGATCCTTGTCGTCTTGCTTCAGAACACCCAAGTTGTTTCCATCCGATTCTTGTTTTGGAAAGCAAGCATGTCCAGCATAATTCTTTTACCACTGGTCATGTTTGTTGGATTTGCAATCGGTTTCCTTGTAGGAAACAAGTCCTGGGACGATAGACAATAGACTATAGACGACGGGAAAGACCAGGACGCTTCTGGAGCCTGCGATGAATAATAGAAGGGCGTATCTGTATCTCGTCGCATTACTCGCACTCGGCATTATGGCAGCGGACGCGGTTTGGGCGCAGGAAGACGGCAATCGTGAATTCGTAACTGCGCAAAGGAAATCGCATCAGGCCGCGGATGACATACGGGGCGATGGGGGCACCTGCCGCGTGGTCCGGGTGGACGAGAAAGGGATCTATATCAATGCCGGGTTCGACGACAAGATCGAAAAGAACGATGTATTTACGGTAGTTCGACAGGAAGATCCGATCGCAGACCCAAAGTCGGATCGTGCGCCCGGGGACAAGCAGACCGAGATCGCCAAGATCATTGTTCTTGAAGTCCTGGAAAAGCACTTATCTTTGGCGACGACCTTGATCGAAGCGTCACCCGTCGAAAAAGGAGATATCGTTTTAGGGGGGAAATTTTATAGCCAATATGGCCAGATATATAAGAAATCTTAATCTGTGAGATTCTGGGCCGTTTCCAGCTAAACCTGTAGATAAGGCGTTTTTGATAGAAAATTGTCCCTTGTCGGCGGTTGGCCGAGGCGGGGCGGCCCATCCGCGCGCAGCGCAAGGGATCCCTCGGGGGGATGGGTGGAGCGAGCACGGATGGGGCGAACGCCTCGGAGAGGACCCGCCGAACAAGTAAATAAATGAGGATGATGTAAACCATGGATGAAGGCTTAACTCATATATTCAATAAGCGGACCGGCGTGAAGTCGCTTGGGACGAAGATGGTCGGGCGCAAGGTCTATGCGTATGACGTGGTGACGACGACGAACGACCTGGCGCACTTCCTGGCGCGGGAGGGGGAGGCGGAGGGGAGTGTCGTGGTCGCGAAGGGACAGACGCAGGGCCGGGGCCGGCACGGCAAGGAGTGGGTGTCGCCGGAGGGCGGCCTGTACTTTTCCTTTATATTGCGGCCGGGGCTGGAGCCGGAGCGGGTGTCGCGCGTCACGCTGACCGTGGGGTGGGCGGTGGCCGGGTGCCTGCAGGAGCTGGGCGTGGGCGCGGTGTCGGTGAAGTGGCCCAACGATGTCCTGCTTGATGGGAAAAAGGTCTGCGGCATCCTGACGGAGATGAGCCTGACAGCGGATAAGGTCGACTACCTCGTGGTCGGGGTGGGGGTGAACGTGAACACGGCCCAAAAGGACCTGCCGCAGGCTGCGGTGTCGCTGGCGGCCGTGGCGGGCCGGACGTTTGATATCGATGACTTGGCGCATATACTGTTAAAGAGGATTGATACCGGCTATGGCCTGCTTTTGGGGCACAAGTTCTGCCACATCCTGGATGATCTGCGGGGCATGTCACACATTTTTCTGGGGGGCCGCGTGCGGGTCACCAACGGCGAGCGCGTGGTCAGCGGATATGCCATGGACTTCGATGAGGACGGCGGGCTGGTCGTGCGCCGAGACAACGGGATTGAAGAGTGCGTGGCTGCTGGGTCGCTGGAGATATTGTGAAGAAGACCATTTTGACGGTGGATATAGGCAATACGAATACGTCCTTTGGCCTGGTGCGCGAGGGGTGCGTGGCGGGGCGGCTCTCTGTGCCTACGCAGGCGCTGAGCGAGGCAGCAGTTGGCCGGGTGGTCCGTAAGCTCGTAGCGCGCTCCCGGTCGCTCAAGGGGTCGGTGTCGGCAGTGTATGCCTGCAGTGTGGTTGCCTCTGCCAATGCGAAGGTGAAGAAGGGGTGCCGCTGGGCCCTGGGTGTTCCCGTATATTTCACCGGTGAGGATGTGGCCGTACCCATTAAAAACCGGTACCACAAGCCGCGTCAGGTAGGGCAGGACCGGCTCGTGGGGGCCTATGGGGCGATGCGGCTCTACGGTAAGGGATTGGTCGTAGTGGACTTTGGGACTGCTATCACCTTTGACGTGGTCTCGCGCAAGGGGGAGTATGTGGGTGGGCTGATCGTGCCGGGCTTCAGGATGATGCAAGAGGCGCTCGAGAAGAAGACCGCGCTTCTGCCTTATGTCGAACTCAGCCGGCCGGCTGACCTGATCGGTCGGGATACCCAGAGCAGTATCCGCGCCGGGCTGGTCTATGGGGTGGCGGCTTTGTGTGACGGTATCCTGGGCCGGCTCCTGAAGACACAGTGCAAGAGGTATCTGGTCGTGGCCACGGGAGGGGATGCCAGACTCGTCCGGCCGTATTCGCATTACCTGCGGTGCTTCGACGAGGATTTAATCCCTAAGGGTCTTGCTTTTGTGGCCGCTAAACATGGCTTGAAAAAAAATACTTGACAAGCTTTCCATCTTTTTCTAAAATTAGCACTCGAAGCAATTGAGTGCTAACAGGGCTTTGGCGGCTTTGGTCGCCTTTTTTTAGATACGTAGTTAGCAGTCAGGATACATGGTTGCCAGACCGTGTCATTAAGTAAGCCCCAATTCGCAGGAAAACGTGAAAAGGCGATCAGGGTGATTTATCCCGTATCACATGAAGATAACACTTGGTGATACGGGGCATTCTACGGGTTGGGAGTGAACGTAAACCAGAGGAGGAGAGGATGAAACTGCAGCCATTGAGTGACAGGATTGTTATCAAGCCGCTCGAGGCCGAGGAGAAGACCAAGGGCGGGATTATCCTGCCGGATACGGCCAAAGAGAAGCCGCAGGAGGGCAAGGTTGTTGCTGTCGGAAACGGCAAGGTGCTCGACAGCGGCGAAGTCCGCAAGCCCGAAGTCAAGGTCGGCGACGTGGTGCTGTACGGTAAGTACTCCGGCACCGAGGTCACGACTAAGGAGGGTGAAGAATATCTGATCGTCCGCGAAGAGGATATCCTGGCGATCGTGGGCGGTAGCGACTCAAAAGCTAAGAAATAAAGACATCCGTTACATTCCTTTACGGGATGCCGTAGTTTACGGGATGCCGTAGAAGGTAAAGGAGGAAAGAATGGCAAAACAGTTGAAGTTCAGCGATGAGGCGAGACGTGAGCTCCTTGCCGGCGTGGAGGAGTTGTCCAAGGCCGTCAAGGTGACGCTGGGCCCCAAGGGCCGCAATGTCGTTTTGGACAAGAAGTTCGGTTCCCCGACCATCACCAAGGACGGCGTGAGCGTCGCCAAAGAGATCGAGCTCGAGGACCCGTTCAGGAACATGGGCGCGCAGATGGTCAAGGAAGTCGCCGAGAAGACGTCCGACGTCGCCGGCGACGGCACGACCACCGCGACGGTGCTCGCGGAGTCGATCTACCGCGAGGGCCTCAAGAGCGTCACGGCGGGCATCAACCCGATGGGACTCAAGCGCGGCATCGAGAAGGCCGTCGCAATGGTCGTCAATGAACTGAAGAAGCTTTCTACGTCCATCAAGGACAAAAAAGAGGTGGCGCAGGTTGCTGCCATCGCGGCGAACGGCGACGAGAAGATAGGATCCGATATCGCCGAGGCCATGGAGAAGGTGGGCAAGGACGGGGTCATCACGGTCGAAGAGGCCAAGTCCACGGCCACGACCATGGATGTGGTCGAGGGCATGCAGTTCGACCAGGGGTACCTGTCTCCGTACTTCGTGACGGATGCCGAGCGTATGGAGACGGTCCTGGAAGAGCCGTTCATCCTGATCTGCGAGAAGAAGATATCCGCTATCAAGGATATCCTGCCTCTCTTAGAGAAGGTCGCCCGTTCGAGCAAGCCGCTCATGATCATTGCGGAGGACATCGAGGGTGAGGCGTTGACGACGCTCGTCGTCAACAAGCTGCGCGGCACCTTCCAGTGCTGCGCCGTCAAGGCGCCGGGTTACGGCGACCGCCGCAGGGCCATGATCGAGGATATCGCCATCCTGACCGGCGGACGCGCGATCACCGAGGACCTCGGGATCAAGCTCGAGAACATCGATACCGGCGACCTCGGCCGCGCCAAGCGGGTGAAGGTCGATAAGGAAAACACGACCATCATCGAGGGCGCAGGCAAGAGCCAGGCCATCAACGGTCGCATCGCCCAGATTAAGAAGGAGATCGATGACAGCGATTCGGATTACGATAAAGAGAAGCTCCAGGAGCGCCTGGCCAAGCTCTCCGGCGGGGTGGCCGTTATCAATGTCGGCGCCGCGACCGAGACGGAGATGAAAGAGAAGAAGGCACGCGTCGAGGATGCGCTCCACGCCACGCGCGCGGCGGTCCAGGAAGGGATCGTCCCCGGCGGCGGGGTCGCGCTCCTGCGCTGTATCGCGGCGTTTGAAAGCCTCAAGGGTTTTGATGACGACGAGAAGGTCGGCGTGAACATCGTGCGCCGGGCCTTAGAGGAACCGATGCGCCAGCTGACGGCCAACGCCGGCGTGGACGGCTCCGTCGTCGTCCAGCGCGTGAAGGGCGAAAAGAAGAACGTGGGCTACGACGTCAACACCGACAAGTACGTTGATATGCTCGAAGCGGGCATCATCGACCCGACGAAGGTGACGCGCACGGCCCTGGAGAACGCGGCCAGCATCGCGTCGCTCCTGTTGACGACCGAGGCGCTTGTCACGGACATTCCGGAGAAGGACAAGCCGGCGATGCCGATGCCTCCGGGCGGCATGGGCGGCGGGATGTATTGATCCCTCGGATACAGTCTTGAAGCAAAAAGTGGAACATAGGAGCCTGGCTCCTATGTTCCACTTTTTCTTTTCGGAAGAGACGCTAATGGCTTGACAGGGAAGGGATTTGCGGGTAAAATAACTCAACTTTCTAGCAGGCAAAATTTACCTATTTTTTGGGAGGGTTAGATGGCGGAATGGATCGGCATGAACAGGCGCGCACGGCGCTGTTATGGGTTTGACGAGGTGGCCCTGGTGCCGGGTATGGTGACGATCAATCCGGCCGAGGTGGATCCTTCCTGGGAGCTGGCGGGCAAATGTTACCGCGTGCCCATTATGGCCGCGGCCATGGACGGTGTCGTTGACGTGCGTTTTGCGATAGAGATGGGCCGGTTGGGCGGCATCGCGGTTCTCAACCTGGACGGCGTCCAGACGCGGTATGACGATCCGGGAAAGGTTTTGGACCAGATCGCCCAGGCCACGCCGCAAGAGGCGACAAGGCTCGTCCAAGAGGTCTACACGCGGCCCATCAAGGAGAAGCTGGTCGCCAGGCGCGTCGAGGAGATCAAGAAGAAAAAGGCGCCGGCCGCGGTCAGCTGTATCCCGCAGAACGCCGAGCGCTTCGCCGTCATCGCCGAAGACGCGGGCGCGGATATCTTCGTCGTTCAGTCCACGGTCACGACCGTCAAGCACATCGCCAAGGCCTACAAGGCTCTCGACCTCAATAAATTTTGCTCTAAGACCAAGATGCCGATCATCATTGGCAACTGCGTTACGTACGAGGTGACGTTAGAGCTCCTGGAGACGGGCGCGGCGGGTCTGTTGATCGGCATCGGTCCGGGAGCGGCATGCACGACACGCGGGGTCCTGGGTATCGGGGTGCCGCAGGTGACCTCCACGGTCGATGCGGCCGCAGCGCGTGATTATCATTACAAGAGATCCGGAAAGTATATTCCGATGATCACGGATGGCGGCATGCGTATCGGCGGGGAGATCTGCAAGGCCTTTGCGGCGGGCGCGGACGCGGTGATGGTGGGGTCGGCCTTTGCGCGCGCCGTGGAGGCGCCGGGCCGGGGCTACCATTGGGGCATGGCGACGTCCCACGCCAACCTGCCGCGCGGCACGCGCGTCCAGGTAGGCACGTCCGGGACGCTGGAAGAGATCCTTTTCGGGCCGGCTAAAGTGGATGACGGTTCGCAGAATCTGATGGGGGCTTTGTCGACATCCATGGGGTGCCTGGGCGCGGACACCATCAAAGAGATGC
Source organism: uncultured Planctomycetia bacterium (assembly GCA_964501505.1). Classification (GTDB taxonomy): domain Bacteria; phylum Omnitrophota; class Gorgyraeia; order Velamenicoccales; family Velamenicoccaceae; genus CAZCSY01. The sequence continues at coordinate 4,969 of CAZCSY010000011.1, read as the reverse complement.
ACGACGTGGAGATCATCATCGCGCCTTCGATCCAGACCGAGGGTAAGATTTTCCAGGTAGTCCAGCGCGTGGGGATGGGCAAATGAGCGAGACCCGGGCTTACGGAGCGAAGCGCCCGTAAGCGCGAGGCCGAGTTGACCCCGCCGCAGGCGGGATAACGAGGGGGATGGGGGCGCGGAGGCCGGTTTGAACAAGAAGAAGCTGAAGAAGAGACCCGAGAGTTTTAAAAAGCCCGCGAAGGCCAAGAGGGCTCGAACGTCAACAAAGGAAAAGAAGATCAAAAAGGCCGCCGGTAAGCTCGTCCGCCGGTTCAGGCCGCCGAGGCGTGCCCCGGGGGCGAAGCACGCCCTGCGCTTCAGGAAAGAACACCGCGCCGCGCCTGCGGCCAATAGCCTGAAAAACGCCGTCCTGATCCTCGACTTCGGTTCCCAGTATACGCAGCTCATCGCCCGCCGCATCCGCGAAAACAAAGTCTACAGCAAGATCGTCCCGCACAACATCTCCGCCGAGGAGATCAAGAAGGTCGGGCCGCGCGGTCTCGTCCTCTCGGGCGGACCGGCGAGCGTCTACGACGACAAGAGCCCGAAGTGCGATAAGGCTATCTTCAAGCTGGGTATTCCGATCCTCGGTATCTGCTACGGTCAGCAGTTGATGGCCCATATCCTGGGCGGGAAGGTGAAGAGGACGCGCGAGCGTGAGTACGGCCGTCAGGAGCTCTTCATCGACAACCACGCCGACTTCTTCAACGGCTTGCCCGGCAACATCACCTCCTGGATGAGCCACGGCGATTACGTCATCAGGCTCCCGAAGGGGTATCAGGTTATCGCCCACACGCTCAGCACGCCCTTTGCCGCTTTCTGCAGCAAGGACCGCAAGTTCTTCGGTGTTCAGTTCCATCCCGAGGTCGCGCACACGGCCCGCGGGTCTCACATTGTTTCTAACTTTCTTTATCGCATCTGCCGGTGCCGGCCCAGTTGGGAGATGGGCGCCTTCATCAGAGATACCGTCGCGCACATCCGCGAGGTCGTCGGCAAGGATAACGTGGTCGGCGGTCTGAGCGGGGGGGTGGATTCATCGGTCGCCGCAGCGCTGGTGCATAAGGCCGTCGGCCGTCAACTGCGTTCCATCTTCGTGGACAACGGCCTCCTGCGCAACAAGGAGCCCGAGGAGATTAAGGGCATCTTTCGCGGCATGCTGCACATGAATCTGGATTTCGTGGACGCGCGCAGGCGGTTCCTGAAGCGCCTCGTCGCCGTCACGGATCCCGAGAAGAAGCGCAAGACCATCGGGGAGGAGTTCATCCGCGTCTTCGAAGAAGAGGCCAAAAAGATCCGTCGCGTCCGGTACCTCGTCCAAGGCACGCTCTATCCCGACGTCATCGAGTCCGTCTCGGCCACGGGCTCGCCCTCGTCCAAGATCAAGACCCACCACAACGTGGGCGGGCTGCCGCAGCGCATGAATCTGAAGCTGATCGAGCCCTTGCGTGATCTCTTCAAAGACGAGGTGCGCGAGATCGCAAAGCAGTTGGGGCTCCCCCAGGAGATCATCATGCGCCAGCCGTTCCCGGGCCCGGGTCTGGCCGTGCGCATCGTCGGCGAGATCACGGTCGAGCGCCTGGAGATGCTGCGCCAGGCTGACGAGATCTTCGTCGGGGAGGTCCGCAAGGCCGGCCTGTACGAGGAGGTCTGGCAGTCTTTCGCGGTCCTCTTGTGCATCAAGAGCGTCGGCGTGATGGGAGATGAGCGCACCTACGAGTACGTCGTGGCGTTGCGCTGCGTCGCGAGCACCGACGGGATGACGGCGGACTGGGTCCGGCTGCCGCCGGAGCTCCTGGCCAAGGTCTCCAGCCGCATCATCAACGAGGTCAAGGGCGTCAACCGCGTCGTCTACGACATCAGCTCCAAGCCGCCCTCGACCATCGAGTGGGAATAGCCGGCATTGACGATAATGTGTGGGGCCAAGGGAGAATTGTTTCCCCCGGCAGACGCCGAATTACTTCGTCTGCGGGGGAAAGAATTTCTCTTGGTTCCTTTTTTGTTGTATAATAAAGCATATTCACGGGGGAGGCGCTGTGCGTAAATAGACGCCTCCAAGAAAGACCGCATGAAGCCCGCCGATTTCGTCCACCTGCACCTCCACACGCAGTACAGCCTTCTCGACGGCGCCTGTCGCATAAAAGAACTTATCGCCCAGGCCGTTGCCTTCGGCATGCCGGCCGTGGCCATCACCGACCACGGCAATATGTTCGGCGTCATCGAATTCTACCAGGAAGCGAGGGCGCAGGGCATCAAGCCGGTCATCGGCTGCGAGGTATACATCTCCTCCAAGAGCCGGTTCGACAAGGACGAGAGCTTTAGCGACGGCTCCAACCATTTTATCCTGCTCGCCGAGAACGAGGAGGGATACCGCAACCTCGCCAAGCTCGTCTCCCTCTCCTACCTCGAGGGATACTATTACCGCCCGCGCATAGACAAGGAGATCCTGGCCCAGCACGCCAAAGGGCTCATAGGGTCCTCGGCGTGCCTCAAGGGGGAGGTGGCCTGCTGCCTTGTCGATAATCGCCTCCATGATGCGATCAAGGTCGCCGACGACTTCCGGATGATACTCGGGGAGACAAACTTCTTCCTCGAGATCCAGGAGAACCTCATCCCGGAACAGCGCGTGGTCAACGAAGGCATGCTCAAGGTCGCCAAGGAACTGCATCTCCCGCTGTTGGCCACCAACGACGTGCATTATCTCAAGAAGTCCAGCGCCCACTCCCACGAGGCGCTCCTGTGCATCCAGACGCAGACGACCCTCGACGACCCCAACCGCATGCGCTTCCAGACGAACGAATTCTACTTCAAGACGGCCGAAGAAATGGCGACCCTCTTCAAATACGCTCCCGAGGCGGTGACGAATTCCCTGGCTATCGCAGGGCGCTGCAACCTGAATCTGGAGTTCGGCAAGCCGCACCTGCCTCATTTCCAGCCGCCCGAAGGCATGACCAATGAGCAATATCTCCAACAGCTCAGCGAGGAGGGTCTGAAGCGCCGCTTCGGGTCCCGGGTCACGCCGGAGATTCGCCGGCGCCTGGAGCACGAATTGAGTCTCATCAGGCAGATGGGCTTTGTCAGTTACTTCCTGATCGTCTGGGATTTTATCCATTACGCCAAAAGCAAGGGGATTCCCGTCGGGCCGGGGCGGGGCTCCGCGGCAGGCAGCCTCGTGAGCTACCTTTTGGGAATCACGGAGCTCGATCCCCTGAAGTACAAGCTGCTCTTCGAGCGCTTTTTAAACCCCGAACGCGTGGGCCTGCCGGATATCGACATCGACTTCTGCTTCGAGCGCCGGCAGGAGGTTATCGATTACGTGAACCAGAAGTACGGCAAAAACAACGTGGCGCAGATCATCACCTTTGGGACAATGCTCGCGCGCGCCGTGATCCGCGACGTGGGCCGCGTGATGGGTGTGCCCTACGCGGAGGTGGACCGGATCGCCAAGCTCGTACCGGCGGAATTGGGCATCACGCTGGAAGACGCGCTCAAGACCGACGAATTGAAGCATCTCTACGAGACGGACCGCACGGTCAAGGAGCTCATCAATACCGCCAAGGACCTCGAGGGTCTCTCGCGTCACGCCTCGGTCCATGCGGCCGGCGTCGTGATCGGGGATCGGCCCTTGAGCGACTACATGCCGCTGTGCAAGATCGACGAGGAACAGATCACGTCGGGCTTTTCCATGAAGTCGCTCGAGAAGATCGGCCTCCTGAAGATGGACTTTTTGGGCCTGCGGACGCTGACGGTCATCGACGAGGCGCTTAGGATCGTCAAGAGGACGCAGGGCGTCACCATCGACATCAACGCGATCCCTTTCGACGACAAAAAGACCTTCGAGCTTTTTGCCGGCGCCCAGACCATGGGCGTGTTTCAACTGGAATCCGCGGGCATGCGGGACCTCCTGCGTAAGCTCGAGGCGACGGTCTTCGAAGACATCATCGCGCTCCTGGCGCTCTACCGGCCGGGGCCGATCGGCAGCGGCATGCTCGACGATTTTATCAAGAGGAAACACGGCCTCAAGCCCATCAGCTATGACCACCCGAAGCTCGAGAAGATCCTCAAAGACACCTACGGCATCATGGTGTACCAGGAGCAGGTCATGCAGATCGCCTCGGAGTTGGCGGGCTTCAGCCTCGCGCAAGCGGATCTCTTGCGGCGGGCCATGGCCAAGAAGATCCCCGAGGAGATGGAGCGCCAGCGCCACCGTTTCGTCAAGGGATGCGTCGACAAGCACATCTCGGAGCGCGTCGCGAAGAAGATCTTCGATCTGATCGAATACTTTTCCGGCTACGGCTTCAACCGCAGCCACTCGGCGGCCTACGCCGTGATCTCCTACCGGACCGCGTTTCTCAAGGCGAATTATCCCGTTGAGTTCATGACGGCCTTGCTGACCAGCGAGAAAGAGCACACGGACAAGGTCGTGGAGTACGTCAAGGAGTGTCAGCGCATGGGGCTCACCGTTCATCCGCCGACTGTCAACGAGAGTTTTTCGAAGTTCACGGTAGAAGACAGCCGCACTATCCGTTTCGGACTCTTGGCTGTCAAGAACGTGGGACAGGGGGCCATTGATTCGATCGTCGAGGCGCGCCGGCGCACCGGCGCCTTCCAGGGCCTTGAGGATTTCTGCGAGCGCGTGGACTTACGCCTGGTCAACCGCAAGGTGGTGGAGAGCCTCATCAAGTGCGGGGCCATGGACGGTTTTGGCCTCAGGCGCGCACAGATGATGAGCATGCTGCAGGAGTGCTTGGATCAGGCGGCCAAGACCCACAAGGACCGTTCGAGCGGCCAACTCTCGTTTTTTGACGGCGGCCTTGCCGAAGACGCCGGCTTCCAGCGTTTCCACGTGAAGGTTCAGGATATCAAGGAGTGGCCCGATGTGCAACTTCTTGCGTTCGAGAAGGATATCCTCGGATTTTATATCAGCGGCCATC
>CAZCSY010000010.1:0-33864 GCA_964501505.1 uncultured Planctomycetia bacterium | reverse complement strand
CTGCCCCGCTTGGATTCGAACCAAGACTAACTGGTCCAGAGCCAGTCGTGCTACCGATTGCACTACAGGGCAAGAAATCTGTGGGCACTTATTATATCTTAACCGGGCCGCGACGTAAAGAGCCGCAGCTGGGGAGACCGCGCAGGACGCCGCCGCTTCAGGTCCCACCCCCCTGCCCGACCGACGCCGACGGAACCGACGCTGACGCAGCCGCCCTCGACGGAGCCGACGCCGGCGGAGCCGCCGTCGGGGCGCCGCCTTCCTTCAGAAAATACCGCACGCCGTAACGCGACGCCGTGTCGTTCAGAATATACATGAAATTGAGATGCACCGGGAGATTGAGCAGGGCGTCGCGCTCCATGTCGACGCGGACCTCCTCCTTGTCGCGGCCGTCCGCGAGCTCCTCGCGGCGCGACAGGTACATGAGGTCCAGAAGCTCGACGGCGCGCTTGATGTCGTGCGTCTCTTCGCAGAGGCCGTAAAACGAAAACATCGTGCGCATGAACGCGAACTTGTCCGGCGCCTCAAAGGCCATCCACTCGTGTCCCGTGGCCTTGAGCCGCGGGTCCCCGAAGGCGATGGTCTGGGCGCCGGAAGAAGCGGTCCGCTTCGGCCCGTCAGCCGCCAAGGACTCTTCAGCCGCGAGGGACCCTGCCGCCAAGAGACAAAAAAATACCGGTAGCATCAGCCGGGTTATCAAGGGTATTCTCGGAATTAGGGGGCAGCCTCTCTTCGAGCCCGCCCGACGGGTCAGGCCACTAAAGCCGGCTTCTTTACCTCTTCTTCGCTTTTCTGGCTGCCTTTTTCTTCCCGGGCTTGCCCCTGGGATGACGCCCGCGCGCTCGACACACGGCGGCCTCCTTTAAGAAGGAACGCGCGCACGCGACGTGTTTTTTTGGCTCCGCTGCGCCAGTATCGCATAAGGCCTACCAGAGGTTGTCTTGCATCCACTCGTCGGTCTTCTCGATGTCGCGCTTGATCCCTTTGCACGTCTCGCAGCCCGACAGCACTACGGCGGCCCCCAGGACCAGGCAGACACAAAAGACGAGCTTCGCGAAGATAGAGGTCTGTCTCATGCTTCTTTCTTGAAAAGTTGGGTCGCCCGCTCCAGGCGCCGAAGCGTCGCTTCCCTGCCGAGGGCCTCGATGAATTCGAACATCCCCGGCCCGACGGTCCTGCCGCTCAGCGCGACGCGCATCGGATGGATGACGGCCTTGGCCGTCAACCCCAACTCCTCGACCGCGGCGCGGAACGCCGCCTCGATCGCCGCCGCCTTGAACTCTTTAAGCGCCTGAAGCCGCTCCTTCAAAAGAACGAAAACGCCGGTCAGGTCTTTGGAAAAATACTTCTCCCGGAGCGTCTCGTCGATAACCACCTCATCCGCGAAAAAAGGGCCGAGGCTATCGGCGAACTCGGCCAGTGTCCGGGCCCGCTCCCGATACAATTCTAATATAGATACCATATTTTTTCCATCGAAATTATGGGCGGCGTGCGGATAGCGGTCTTTCAGGAAAGGCCTGAGGAGGTCAGAGAGCGCCTCGGGCGCGCGCGTCTTGAGGTATTGTGCATTAAGCCACAGGAGTTTGCCCATGTTGAAGGTCGCCGCCGTCTTGCCGGCGTCCGCGATGTCGAACTTCCTGACCGCCTCGGCGAGCGAGATGATCTCCTGGTTGTTGCCGGGCGACCAGCCCAACAGCATCAGATAATTCACCAGCCCCTCGGCAAGGAGGCCCATGGCGCGGTACTCGCTGATGGCGGTCGCGCCGGTGCGCTTGGACATGCGTCCGCCGCCGGCGCCCAGGATCATCGGGATGTGGGCGAAGCACGGCAGGGCGTAGCCCAGGGCCTCGTAAAAGACGACCTGCTTGGGCGTGTTGGAGATATGGTCGTCGCCGCGGATGATGTGGGTGATGCCCATCTCGGCGTCGTCGACGACGCACGCAAAATTATAGGTGGGCGAGCCGTCGGACTTGATGAGGACCTGGTCTTTGATGAGGCCCGTGTCAAAGGTGACGGCGCCGTGGATCATGTCGTCGATGGTGACCGACGTGCGCGGCATCCTGAGGAAGATGGCGCCCGAGCCGTCTTCGGCGAAGGTGGCCTTGCCTTCGTCGAGAAGCCTCTGGGCGCGTTCGCGGTAGACGGGGAATCGCTGGCTTTGAAAGCACAACTCGTCCCAGTCCATCCCCAGCCACTTCAGGCTGTTGAGGATCTCGTCGAGAAACTCTTTCTTGGAGCGGGCCCGGTCCGTGTCCTCGATGCGCAGGAGGAACTGGCCGCCGTGGTGCCGCGCGTGCAGCCAGTTGAACAGGCCCGTGCGCGCCCCGCCGATGTGCAGGAACCCCGTTGGGCTCGGTGCGAACCGTACCTTCATAAGAAGTGAGACCGAATGACCAGGTCTTTGAGTCTCATTTTTTGAAACAGATAGACCGGGCCTATGTGTCTCGCCAAGCCTAAGTGTCTCTTGTTGGGCGCTTCTGGACGAAGAAAAAGCCCTCCTCCAGGGCGCGCTTATTGATGCCGATCAGGCTCGGCTTGTGCTGGAGGACCTCCTCGATGGAACGCTCCATGCTGGACAGTGAGATGATTTTCTTCAAACCCAGATACGCGCCCACGCCGATGGTGTTGGCCACCTGGACGATCCCCAGCTTGTTGGCCATATCCGTCAGCGGCGCCCGGACGACCCTGAGCCGGCGCGAGGTGCCCTTACACGCTGCCAGCGTCGAGTTGACGAGAAGCAGGCCGTTGTTGCAAAGGACGTTTTTAAATTTTTTCAGCGACGGCGCGTTCATGACGATGAGCGTGTCGGCCTTCTCGACGTACGGGGAGGCGATGGGCTCATCGGAGAGCACCACCATGCAGTGGGCCGTGCCGCCGCGCACCTCGGCGCCGTACGACGGCAGCCACGTCACGTGCTTGCCTTCGCGCAGCGCGGCCATAGCCAGGACCTTACCCATCGCCATGACGCCCTGTCCGCCAGAACCCGCGCAGATAATCTTTTCAATCATTTGAGCCTTCCCGGCTGAAAGATCTTGGCCAGGTTTTCGCTCACCCAGCGTATCGCATCCGTCGGATTCTTGCCCGCATATGTCGGGCACATCGAGAGGACCTCGACGATGGAAAACCCCTTGCCCGCCATCTGATTGAGAAAGGCCTCTTTGACGGCGCGGCGCGTGTTCAGGACCTCCCTGGGGTTCACCAGCAGGGTGCGCTCGGCATAGGCCACGCCGTCAAGAAGCGCGAGCATCTCCATGATCTTGAGCGGGTAGCCTTCGTCTTTGACCGAGCGGCCGCGCGGGGTCGTCGCGGTCTTCTGGCCGAGGATGGTCGTCGGCGCCATCTGGCCGCCCGTCATGCCGTAGACCGCGTTGTTCACGAAGATGACGGTCAGGTTCTCCCCGCGGTTGGCGGCATGGATCGTCTCGGCGGTGCCGATGGCGGCCAGGTCCCCGTCGCCCTGATACGTAAAGACGACGTTGTCGGGCCGCACGCGCTTGATGCCGGTGGCCACGGCCAGCGCCCGGCCGTGCGCCGCCTCGGCGCTGTCAAAGTCCCAGTAGTGGTACGCCAGCACCGCGCAGCCGACCGGTGCCACGCTGATCACCTTCTCGCGGATGCCCAGCTCATCGACCACCTCCGCCACCAGCCGGTGCAGGATGCCGTGGCCGCATCCCGGGCAGTAATGCGTCGCGCGGTCGACAAGGCTTGCGGGGCGTTTATACGATTTTGACATGGGGTAACCGGGTGTTGCAGCCAGGCACATCAGCCTCGCTTTTTGCGGGCGAGGAACCGGGTAAGCTCCCGCTCGACCTGCTTATGCGTCGGGATACCGCCGCCGGCGCGGCCGTAAAAATGCACAACGGCCTTCTTGTCGGCGGTGAGACGTACGTCCTCGACCATCTGGCCGTAAGACATCTCGACAACGAGGAGGCGTTTCGTCTTGTGTGAAAAGCGCGCGATCTCTCTGGCCGGAAACGGCCAGAGCGTGATGGGACGCAACAGGCCGACCCTGACCCCGCGTGCCCGCATCGCGTCCACGACGCTGCGGCCGATGCGCGCCATGGTGCCGTAGGCGACGATCGCCGCGCTGGCGTCGGCCATGCGGTAGGCCTCGAGCCGCGTCTCGTTGTGGGCGATGCGGCGGTACTTGCGCTGCAGCAAAAGGTTGTTCTTCTCCACCCCGTCGCGCTCCATGAACAGCGAACAGACGATATTCTTTCGGCGTCCGGCGGCGCCGGTCAGGGCCCAGGGCTTTGCGACGGGGACCGGCGGCTCTTCTGCGGCCGGCATGGTGACGCCCTCCATCATCTGGCCCAGCATCCCGTCGGAGAGGATCATCACGGCGATGCGATAACGGTCTGCCAGATCGAAGGCCTCTCTCGTCAGGTCCAGAGACTCCTGCACCGTCGACGGCGCCAGGACGATCATGTGATAGTCGCCGTGGCCGCCGCCCTTGGTCGCCTGAAAATAATCCGACTGAGCCGGCCAGATGTTGCCCAGGCCCGGACCCGCGCGCATGACGTTGGCGACGACGACGGGCGTCTGTGCCCCGGCGATATAAGAGAGCCCCTCCTGCTTCAGGCTGATGCCGGGCGACGAGGAGGTCGTCATCACCCGCGCGCCGGCGGCCGAGGCGCCGTAGACCATGTTGATCGCCGCCAGCTCGGACTCCGACTGCAAAAAGATGCCGCCGCGGAGCGGCAGGTGTTCGGCCATGTACGCGGTCAGTTCGTTCTGCGGCGTGATCGGATAGCCGGCGTAAAACTTGAGCCCGGCGCGGATGGCGCCTTCGCCGATCGACTCATTGCCGGACATCAACACGGTGATCTCTTTACTCATCGTCGATCTCAATGCAGGCGTCGGGGCACATGAGATAACACATCCCGCAGCCCGTGCAATTATTCTCGTCGACCGCGACGACGGCGAAGATCCCCTTGGCGTTGAGCTCCCCGCCGACCTTCAGGTTTTTCTTCGGGCAGACGGCGAGGCAAAGCCCGCAGCCCTTGCAGCGTTCCTTGTTTATGCGGACCTTGGCCATGAGGGCGTCCTGTTGAGGGCGTGTTTGACCGTATCGGCCACCGAGGACGCGCTGAGGCCGTAGCGGTCCAGGAGGGCCTTGCGCTTGTCAAAGCCGATGAACTCGTTGGGCAGTCCCAGGCACCGCACCGGCTTGGGATCCTCCGTCAGGAGGCCGGAGGCGGACAGCGTCTCGAGGACCGCGCTGCCAAAACCGCCCCGCACGACCCCTTCCTCGACGATGACCAGCGCGCCGCACTGCTGATACAACTCCTTGACGAGCGCCTCGTCCACCGGCTTGGCGAAGCGCGCGTTGACGAGCGTCACGTAGATCTTTTCGGACAGGAGGGCCTGCGCGGCCTCAAGGGCCGGATAGGCCATGCTGCCCAGCGCGATGATGGCGGCGTCAACGCCCTTCTGCCAGACCTCGGCCTTGCCGTAACGGATGTCCGAAAAGGGAACGCGGGACGGCCGCACGGGCGCCGTGTCGCGCGGATAGCGGATAGCCGTCGGACCGTCCCACGTCGCGGCGAAACGCAGCATCGCCTCAAGGTCTTCTTTGTCCGCCGGAGCCATGACCGCGATGTTGGGCAGGGCGCGCAGGTACGCCAGGTCGAAGATGCCGTGGTGCGTGGGGCCGTCCTCCCCGACGAGGCCGGCGCGGTCCAGACACAGGACCGGACCCAGATTTTGCAGACAGATCTCCTCCGCGATCTGATCGTAGGCGCGCTGTAAGAACGTCGAGTAGATCGCGACGAAGGGCTTGAGGCCCGCATGGGCGAGGCCCGCGGAGACGCCGACGGCGTGCTGCTCGGCGATGCCGACGTCAAAGAAACGCTCGGGATAGGCCTTTTGAAAACGGTCCAGACCCGTGCCCTCGGGCATGGCGGCCGTGATGGCCACGATGCGCTTGTCTTTCTCTGCGAGGCCGACGAGGGCGCAGCTGAAAATATCCGTGAAGGTGGCGCTCTTTTGGCCGGTCGTGATCGCCTCGCCGGTGACGATGTCAAAACACGCCGTCCCGTGAAACTTGACCGGCTGGTCTTCGGCGTGGACGAACCCTTTGCCCTTTTTGGTGACGACGTGCAGGAGCCGCGGTCCTTTGAAAGAAAGGATGTTCTGGAGGGTGCGCACCAAGAGGGGAATGTCGTGCCCGTCGAGCGGGCCGAAATATTGAAACCCTATCTCCTCGAAGAAGATGCCGGGGACGATCAATCCTTTGAGCATCTCTTCAAAGCGGTCGACGAGCCGCATCAGCCGCGGCCCGATGCGCGGGATGCGCTGTTCGAGAAACTGGTCGCGCGCCTTCTTGAAACGGTTGTAGATGGGCTTGGAGATGATCTTGTTGAGATAGGTGCTCAAGGCGCCCACGCTGGGCGCGATGGCCATATCGTTGGAGTTCAGGACGACGAGCATGTCGGCGCCGACGTGGCCGGCGTGGTTGAGCGCCTCAAAGCACATACCGCCGGTCAGCGACCCGTCGCCGATGACGGCGACGACCTTCTCCTGTGTGCCGTTGAGGCGCCGGGCCAGGGCCTTGCCGAGCGCGAGCGACACGGCCGTGGAGCTGTGGCCTGTCGAGAAAGGATCGTGGGGCGATTCCGTTTTGGCGGGAAAACCGCTGATGCCGCCCCTCTGGCGCAGGGTCTGGAAGCGTTCGTTGCGGCCGGTGAGGATCTTGTGGGCGTAGGCCTGGTGGCCGACGTCCCAGACGATGACGTCTTGCGGGGATCTCAGACAATAGTGGAGCGCGACGCACAACTCGACGGCGCCGAGACTCGACGCCAGGTGCCCGCCGGTGCGGGACACGACATCGATGATGCGCTGGCGGATTTCCTGGGCGAGGTCGGGCAGCTTGCCGATCTCGATCTTCTTCAGATCGTCTGGGGAGTGGATACTCTCAAGCGCCATCAGGTGTCGGCCTCGTCGTCTGTGTCGGCGTCCTCGTCCGCCTCTTCCTCGACGTCTTCCTCGGCATCGGCGTCTTCCTTGGCATCGGCGCCTCGCTCGGCACCGGCGCCTTTGATCGCGAGCTTGCCGTCTTTAGTCTTTGTAATCGTCTCCACGCGCCGGCGCATACCCTCCAGCGACTTGAGGCACGTGTCCGCGAGCTTGACGCCCTCTTCAAACTTGGCGATCGCCTTGTCCAGGCTGATCTTCTCGCCGTGTAACTCGTCGACGACCTTCTCCAGCTTTTTCAAGTTCTCTTCGAAACTCATGGCTGACCTCGCATGTCGCGTGCGCCCAAGTGAAGCTCTCGGGCCTAGTGAAACTCTCAAACTTGGTGAGACTGTCAGGCCTGGTGAGGCTCTCAGACCTGCCGAAGCTCTCGGACCTGTGAGGCTTTCGGGCCTGGCCTTTCTGTCTCAAAGGGCCGGTTCAAAATGAGGCAAAAAGACCCGGTCTCTTTATCTCATATGTGTCAGTATACCTCTACCTAATCCTGCACTTCAAGGACTTCGCTCGTCAGGTGGCCTTCCGCGAGGCGGGTGGTCAGGCGATCGCCCCTCCCGACGTCCTTGGCGCGCCTCACGACCCTGCCGTCGGCAGCCATCGTCAGACTGTAGCCGCGCCTGAGGATGGCCAATGGGTTGAGTGCGTTCAGCTGTTGGAGCAGGCCGTCCAGGCGGACCTGTTCTGTGCGTAGCCTGTTGGCGATGGCGCGGGGAAGCTCTTGAGCCAGGCTGCCCAGGTGGACCGCTTCTGTGCGGAGCCTGCTATCTGTGGCGCGGGCCAGCTCCTGCGCCAGGCTCTCGGCACGCTGGACCTCGATGCTCAGCCGGCGCTCCAGCGCCCGGGTCAACTCCTGGGCCAGGTCGTCCACGCGCTGGGCGTACTGTGGCACGATGTCGGCCAGGGCCTGGCGCAGGTACCGCAGGTTGGTCTGGATGCGGGCGAGGAGCTCGATGCGCGCGGGCATCACGATCTCGGCTGCGGCAGACGGCGTCGGCGCCCGAAGGTCCGCGACGAAATCGGCGATCGTATAGTCGGTCTCGTGGCCGACGGCTGAGATGACGGGGATCGCCGACGCCGAGATGGCCCGCGCCACCGCCTCCTCGTTAAAGGCCCACAGGTCCTCGAGGCTCCCGCCGCCGCGCGCCACGATGATGACGTCCACGTTATTAAGACGGTTGAAGTCGGCGATCGCCGCGGCAATCTCCTCGGCCGCCCCCTCGCCCTGGACGCGCACGGGGTTGAGGATCGCATGAAAGCCAGGGAAGCGGCGGGAGAGGACGTGCAGGATGTCGCGGATCACCGCCCCTGTCGCCGACGTCACGATGCCGATCCTCCCGGGCAAAAACGGCAGCGCCTTCTTGCGGGCCTCGTCAAAGAGGCCTTCCGCGGCGAGCCTCTTCTTGAGCTGCTCAAAGGCCAGCTGCAGCGCACCCTGCCCGCGGGGCTCGAGCGTCCGGACGTAGACCTGATACTGTCCGCCGCGCTCATAGACGCTGACGCGCCCGGCGACCAGAACCCTGGTTCCGTCCTTGGGCTCAAACTTCAGGCGCGCGGCGGCACTGCGGAACATCACACAGCGGACCGTCGCGGCCTCGTCTTTCAGGGAAAAATACAGATGGCCCGACGCGGGACGGGAAAAATTGGATACCTCCCCCTCGACCCAGACCGTCTCAAAGACGTTCTCGAGGACCTCTTTGATGTCGTGGGTGAGTTGACTAACAGTCAGGATCTTGGGCATCTTCCGCGGTTCCCGGTAAAGATTCCCGAATTCTCTGGATGGAGAGGGCGCGACCCGACGTGCCGTCCACCTCGACGACGACGCCGCACAGCGCCACGTCTTTCTTGCCAAGCTCGAAACGCGTCGGCATCCCCGTCAGGAAACGCTCGATGATCTTCTCCTTGCTACGGCCGATCACGGAGTCGTACGGCCCGGTCATGCCCACGTCGGTGATATAGGCTGTCCCCTTCGGCAGAACGCGCTCATCGGCCGTCGGGATGTGCGTGTGCGTCCCCAGCACCGCCGTCACCTGCCCGTCGAGGAACCACCCCATCGCCACCTTCTCGGACGTCGCCTCGGCGTGGATGTCGACGATGACGATGGGTGTCTCTTTTTTCAAGGCCTCTATCTCCTCTTGGGCGCTGTGAAAGGGCGATGCGACCATCGCGTCGACAAAGACGCGGCCCAACAGGCAGACCACGCCCACGCTCGGTCCCGCCGCAGACCTGTAAACGCCGCTGCCGCGGCCCGGCGTTGCCGCGGGAAAGTTTGCGGGCCTCAGGATGGCGGGATTGCTGTTCAACAGATCCACCACCTCGGGCCGGCGCCACACATGGTCGCCCGACGTCAAGACGTCGCAGCCCGACTGAAACAGGTCGCGCGCCGTGCGCGGGGTGATGCCGGACCCGCCGGCGGAATTCTCGGCATTGACGATGACAAAATCCACATCGTGGGCCTGGCGCACCTTCGGCAGCAGCGCCTTCACCGCCGCCCGTCCGGGCGACCCCACCACATCCCCGATAAATAGTATCTTCATGCTCCTGCCCCCGCCTGAGATTCACGGGCCTAGCCCCTGAGTGGGGCCTCTTAGTCTGGCCCTTTAAGTCTCTCTCTCCGGGACTTAAAGGGCCAAGGTGGTCAATCCCGCCCGGCTGGTTAGTCCCGCCCTATTTGGCGTATTCGATGGCACGGGTCTCCCGGATGACCGTGACCTTGATCTGGCCGGGGTACTCCATGCCCTCTTCGATCTTCTTGCGGATGTCGCGCGCCATCACGATGGTGTCGCCGTCGTTGATGCGCTCGGGCTGGACGATCACGCGGATCTCGCGGCCCGCCTGGATCGCGAAGGCGCGGTCCACGCCCTTGAAGACGTTCGCGATGGACTCGAGCTTCTCCAGGCGCTTGACGTAGGTCTCGAGCGTCTCGCGCCGGGCGCCGGGCCGCGCTGCGCTGATCGCGTCGGCCGCCGCGGCCAACACGCCGTAGAAGGTCGTCTTCTCGACCTCTTCGTGGTGCGCCTCGACGGCCTTGACGACCGTGTCGCTCTCGCCGAACTTGCGGGCGATCTCGGCGCCGAGCTTCGCGTGCGTACCCTCGATCTGCTGATCCAGCGCCTTACCGATGTCGTGCAGGATGCCGACGCGGCGCGCGATCTTGGAATCCAGTTTCATCTCGTCGGCCATCACGCCCATCAACAGCGCCACCTCCTTGGAATGCTGCAGGGCGTTCTGCCCGAAACTCGTGCGGTAGCGCAGCCGGCCGATCATCTTGACGAGCTCCGGATGCACGTTGTGCACGTTGATATCAAAAAGGACGCGTTCGCCCTCTTCCTTGATCTTGACCTCCATCTCCTTCTTGACCTTCTCGGCGACCTCCTCGATGCGGCCCGGGTGGATGCGGCCGTCCGCGATGAGGCGCTCGAGCGCAATGCGCGCAATCTCGCGGCGCACCGGGTCGAAGCCGGACAACATCACGGCCTCCGGCGTGTCGTCGATGATGACGTCCACGCCCGTCGCCATCTCAAAGGCGCGGATGTTGCGGCCTTCGCGGCCGATGATGCGGCCCTTCATCTCGTCGCTGGGCAGGCTCACGAGGCTCACCGTCGACTCGACGGCGTGCTCCACGGCGCAACGCTGGATCGCTTGGGCGATATACTCCCGGGCCTTCTTCTCACTTGTCTCCCGGGCCTCGTCCTCCGCCTGTTTGATCAAAACCGCCTTCTCGCGGTTCAATTCGCCATCGAGGCGGGACAGGAGCAAGACCTTCGCCTCCTCCGGCGACATGTTGGAGATACGGTGCAACTGCTCTTTCTCCTGGACCAACAACTTGCTCAGCTCGTCGTTCTTGGCCTTGAGGCTCTCTTCTAATTTGCCCAGGTTTCTGTGTTTGTCGTCGAGTTCGCGCTCCTTCTTCTCCAGAAGATCCAGGCGCCGGTCGAGATTGGCCTCGCGGCCCGCCAGGCGCTTCTCGAGGTTCGCGATCTCGTCGCGCCGGTCCTGCGTCTGCTTCTCGAAGTCATGGCGCATCTTCAAGAGTTGGTCTTTGGCGTTAAGCTCCGCCTCCTTGCGCGTCGCCTCGGCGCTGCGCTTGGCGTCGTCGATGAGGGCCCTGGCCTCCTGCGCGGCGGCCCTGACCTTCTGCGCGCTCAGTGATTTTCTCAGGAATAAAACGAGGAGTGCCAGTCCCAGCCCCAGCGAGAACGCGAAGACGCTGAAAAGTGTGACATTCGATTCTGACATGGAAGTGCCCCTTTCTCTTCAAGCGGACGCCGCTAAGATGAGGGCGGCGCCGTCAAGCAAAGAGGACCTTCGTGACGGAAAAATCGTGGGGCTCCAGAGGCGGGAAGTGCTCGACGATCTGAAAGCCAAAGGCCAGACCGATCGTCGGGATGCGCTCGGGCAAACGGCTCAGGAAGCGATCGTAGTACCCCATCCCGCGGCCCAGGCGGTTGCCCGCTTCGTCGAATGCCAACCCCGGCACGACGACCAGATCCAGTTCCCGCGGTTCGATGGGTCGAATATATGCATCCTTGGGGTGGCGCGTCCCGTGCGGCCCGCGCGCCGTCTCCGTCTCGATATCCTTCAGCAGCGACGGTAAAAGGGCGCATCGGTCTGTCTGTAGCACCGGCACGGCCACCCGCTTGCCTTGCTTGAGTGATTCGGTAATCATACCCGCCGTATCGACTTCTCCGTTAAACGAAAGGTAAAATAGCACCGTCTTTGCTTTTACGTATTCCTTCAACAAAAAAAGTTTGCGTGCGATACGCAGACTCTTCTTTCTTCTTTCATCCTCCTTATGTCTTTTGAGCTTTTCCAGAAGGGCCATTCGTAGCTGTCTTTTTTTGACCTGTACGTCCATGATGGCTATGCCTGTGGATGCTTCTTGCGGTAGTCTTCGATCGCCGCGCGCAGGGCCTCTTCGGCCAGGACCGAGCAGTGCATCTTGATCTTCGGCAGGCCGCCCAGCGCCTCCGCCACCGCCTTGTTGGAAACCTGCAGGGCCTCGTCGATGCTCTTGCCCTTGACGAGGTCCGTCACCATGCTGCTGGTCGCGATAGCCGCCCCGCACCCGAACGTCTTGAAACGGGCATCCACAATGCGGCCGTCTTTTACTTTGATATACAGCCTCATAATATCACCGCAAATAGGATTGCCGACATTGCCCACGCCGTCGGCATCCGGAATCTCCCCCACGTTGTGGGGATTCATGAAGTGCTGCATCACCTTTTCGCTATATTGCAGATTTGCCATTGCTACCTCGGCGCCCCATGGCTGGGGGTATTTTGGTGGTTATCCCCCTTTGGGGGACAAACTGAGTTCCCCCCTTCGGGGGATCCGTGGGGTCGAATTCCGCCCCACGGGTGGGATCCGGCCCGAAGGCCCATCATCCCCACCCTTGCAGACGGGGAATTCTGGATACGGGGTAAATTTGGGCCTCATTTAAAATATCACACTTGTCCAAAAGAGTCAACCGATTGCCCCTCAAGGACTTTTCTCTCTGTTGAGGACTCCCAAATCCTGGGCGCGCAGGACCGGATTTCTGACGACCGCGTGGTCCTTGGGCGCGCGGCGCTGCTTGAGCCGGTCGAGCCGCCCCTTCTCCTTGAGGCGGTTGTAAATCATGATCCATACGCAGTCGCGCTCCGGGTCCACCTCACACTTGCCCTCATTCTGGCCACCGCACGGTCCGTTCAGCAGTCCCTTGGCGCAGCGGGTCACCGGGCAGATGGCCTCGGTCACATCCAAGAGGCAGTCCCCGCACGCCTGACAGACCTGCTCGAAATTCTTCTTGTCATCCACAAGGGCCGCGTACAGGCTGTCACACCCCGGAAAGACGTCCAGCCCCGCGCGGTCCGCCTCTTTAACGCACTGGACGCCGGACCCGCAGGCAAAGACGAGCGCCGCGTCGGATTCCTTAAGGGCCTTCTTGTGTTTGGCCAGCGCTGTCTTGGTCTGCGCGCTGACGCACGTGACCTCCGGCACCGCCGTGCCCGTCACAGCCTTACCGTGCGCCTTGAGGAAGCCGGCCATGGCAGCCACTTCCTCCTCGCCGCCTGTCTTGCAGGTGGTCGCGCAATCCCCGCAGCCGATGAGGAACACCTTCTGCGCCCCCTCAAGCATCCCGAGGATCTTCCCCAAATCCTTCTGCTTCGTAATAATCATCCGACCCTTTCGAATAGCCCAAGCGACACTCAAAATGACACTCAAAGACCTGGTCTTTGAGTGTCATTTGCGGGAGCGCAGGGCTTTCAGGCGCTCCTTGATCTTCTTCTCGTAGCCGAGTTCCTGGGGTTCGTAATAAGTCTTCTTGACGGGCATGTACTCCTGCTCGACGTAGTGGCCGGGGTAATCGTGCGGGTAGACGTAGCCTTCGCCGCGCTTGAGCTTTTTGGCACTGGCGTAGCTGGCATCGCGCAGGTGCTGGGGCACGTCCATGACGCGGCTCTCTTTGACGTCGCGCAGGGCCCTCTCGATACCCAAGTAGGCCGCGTTCGACTTGGGCGCGCAGGCCACGTAGACCGCCGCCTGGGCGAGCGGGATGCGCGCCTCGGGCATGCCCACGAACTCCGAGACGGCAAGCGCCGCCTGGGCGAGCACGAGCGCCTGCGGATCGGCGTTGCCCACGTCCTCGGCGGCGCAGATGACGATGCGCCGCGCGATGAACCGCGGATCCTCGCCGGCGTAGATCATCTTCGCCATCCAATACAGCGCCGCGTCGGGGTCGGAGCCCCGCATCGACTTGATGAAGGCGGAGATGGTGTCGTAGTGTGCATCGTCGTCGCGGTCATAGACCACGGCCTTCTTCTGTATCGACTCCTGCGCATCCTTGAACGTGAAGCGGACGCCGCCCTTGGCCTTAAGCTTCGCCTTGACACCCACCTCGAGCGCGTTGAGGCTGCGCCGGGCGTCGCCCTCGGTGATGCGCGCCAGAAACGCGAGCGCCGCGGGTTCGGCCGCGATCTTCCACGACCCCAGCCCGCGTTCCTTATCGGCGAGCGCGCGCTTGAGCAGCGCAACGATATGGTCCTCCCCCAATGCCTTGAACTCGAAAATGAGCGAGCGTGACAACATGGGCGCGGTCAGGACAAAAAAGGGATTGAGCACGGTCGTGCCGATCAGCGTCACGCTGCCGTCTTCGATGTCCGGCATCAAAACGTCTTGTTGCGCCTTGTTAAAACGGTGGATCTCGTCGATAAAAAGAATGGTCTTCTGATCCGTGGCGCGGCACCGCGCCTTGGCCTCTTTGATGATGCTGCGCAGTTCCTGGACGTTGGAGGTGACGGCATTAACGGGAGAAAAGTGCGCGTGGGTGGCGTTGCTGATGCAGTGGGCGAGGCTGGTCTTGCCGGAGCCCGGCGGACCGTAGAGGATGAGGGACGAGAGACGGTCGGTCTCGATGGTCTTGCGCAAGAGCGAGCCCGGCGCCAGGATCTCCTCCTGGCCAACAAACTCGTCGAGCATGCGCGGCCGCATACGGCTGGCCAGCGGCTCGGCTGTATCCGCCCGCGGCCTGCGCGGCGCCTTCTCCTCGACAGAAAAGAGCTCTCTCGTGCGCTCGTCTATATTCTTCTTGCGGGCCATAATGCCCCGAAGGTTAACAGGTACGATCTATGTGAAAATGGAACACACGAGCCTGGCTGCTCTGTTCCACTTTAGTGGAACACTTCAGCCAGGCTACCTTGTCCCACTTTTTGGCTCTCGTGCCCAAAAAAATCCCCGCAATGGCGTCGGCTAGGTGGTCTGAACCCATCGTGTAAGTGGGTGCCCTCTCAGCGGCCCTCGGGCACGCGTGAAGACGGGCTCCCTTTCGATAAGTGTTGGTTCAACAATCATCAATCGCCGACGCACACCGCAGGGATTTCCAATAGGCAAACTCTATTATAACACAGGCGGCGGGGCAATTCAAGGAGACCGAAGAAGCGGTGTTGCTCGTCGACAAAATGGGAGAAAAAAATCTATCGCAGCTGCACGCCGAGGTCGTTCACGAGGCGGTCCAGGACGGCCTGATGGACGCGGTTGACCTCTTCGTCGGTGAGCGTGCGCCGCGGGTCGGCATAGGTAACGCTCAGGGTCAACCCCAGACGGCCGTGCGGGATCTCCTGGCCTTCATAAATATCGGCCAGCGTCACGTCTCTGGCCGCCCCTTGAGCCTGCTCGAGGACAAGCTTCCGGATGCGGGCGAACGACGCCTGCGGGCCGGCGACGCAACTGATGTCGCGGCGCACCGAAGGCAACGTCTCGAAGGCGCGCAGGGCCTTGCGGCCGCGGCAGGCCTTGAGGACCTCATCCAGATACACTTCCGCCGCAAAAAGAGATTCCCTGGTCTTAATGCCCCAGAGGCGCTTGACGCGGTCATCGACCCGGCCGAGCACGGCGAGCCGGCGGGCCCCCGAGACGAGGGCGCAGGCCTCGCCCCCGGCAAAGACGCCGGAGGCGTAAGGCTCCCAAACCCCCTCCTCGATCCCCAGTAAAGACGCCAACCCTTCCACGATCCCCTTCGCGTCAAAAAAGGTGTAGACCCGCGACCGGCGCGACCAGCTCGCGCGCCTGTTACCGGCGAGCAGGAACGCCGCCCGACGGGCCTCGGCCTGACGCGTGCACACGCGCGCGGTCTCAAAGACCTCAAGACCGGTATTGCCGCGATGGATGTTAAGGGTGGCGACGCCTAAAAGGCTCGGGAGGAGCGTCGTGCGCAGAATCTGGTAGTCCCGGCTCAAGAAGTTATCCAGCCGCGCCGCGTCGTCGGGGATGTCCAGCGCGCTCTTCGCGTAATCATCGGGACCGACCAGGCTGTACGTGATGGTCTCCTTCAGGCCGCAGCGGACGAAGTAATCCTGCACCGCCGCCTCGAGCCCGTCGATGGCGGGCGGTTCGAAGTCAAAGGGCTTTATGGCTGCGCTCGTCAGCGGGATCGCGTCATAGCCGCGCACACGGGCGAGCTCCTCGATCAAATCCTCTTTTATCGTCACGTCGCGCCGGAGGGCGGGCACGGTGACCTCCAGGGCCCCCTTCTTTTTGCGGCGTACGCCAAACCCGAGCCGCTTGAAGATGCCCGACGCCTCTGCCTCGCTGATGGAGAGGCTTAAGATATCGCAGGCCTCCGCGAGCGACACGGTGATCTCCTTCGCCTTCGCGGGCTTCTTGTAGCCGGCCGTCTTCGATGACACGAGCCGGCCGCCGCAGACGTCGAGGATCATCTGTGTTGCCGCGTCGCGCGCGGTCAGGACCGTCTTTACGTCCACCCCGCGCTCAAACCGGTAGGACGAATCGGATGCCACGCCCAGGAACCGTGCGCCGCGGCGCACGACCACCCGAGCAAAATACGCGCGCGCCAGCAAAAAATTATTCGCCCCCTCCCCGACCTCGGTATCTGTGCCACCCATGATGCCCGCTGCCGCCACCGGACGCTTGGCGTCACAGATCAACAGGACCGCCGGGACCAACCTCTTCTGCGTGCCGTCGATAAGCGCGATCTCCTCGCCCGGACGCGCCCGACGCACGACGATCGCGCCGGCCGCGAGCTTGTCAAAATCAAACGCGTGCAGCGGCTGGCCGAGCTGCAGGAGGACGAAATTCGTGATGTCGACGACGTTGTTGACGCTGCGCAGGCCCAACGCCGTCAGCCGCTCGCGCAACCAGCCGGGCGACGGCCCCACGCGCACGCCGGCAATAAGGTTGCCGCAATAAAGCCCGCACCCTTTTGCATCGTCGATGGAGAGCGAGAACGCCGGGATGCCGCCGGCAGGCTTCACGGCGGTCTTCAAGGCCTGCCGCCGCCGAACCCCCTGTTTCCCGTGTTTCTTGAACCGCGCGCCGGTCACGGCCGCGACCTCGTGCACGATGCCCACCACGCTCAGCCAGTCCGGCCGGTTCGAGGTCACCTCGATATCGTACACCCAGTCGCCGCCGACCTCATCCAGCGCCTCAACGTTCAACCCCGCCATCGTCAGCTTCCGGGCCAACGCCTGCGGACTCGCCTTAAGATCCAAATACTCCTTTATCCAATTATAAGTAACCTTCATATCGTTCTCGAAGTGACACTAAAAGACCTGGTCTTTTAGTGTCAAAACTGCTCCAGGAAGCGCAGGTCGTTCTCGAAAAACAGGCGGATGTCGTGGATGCCGTATTTGAGCATGGCGATGCGCTCAACACCCATCCCGAAGGCGTAGCCCCGCCAGCGGCGGGGGTCTACGCCGGCCGAGCGCAGGACGTGCGGGTGCACCATGCCGCACCCAAGGATCTCGAGCCAGCCGCCCTGCTTGCAGACCGAGCAGCCCTTTGCCCCGCAGATAAAACAGGAAACGTCGACCTCAGCCGACGGCTCGGTGAACGGAAAGAAGCTGGGACGGAAGCGCAGACGGGTCTTGGCGCCGAACATCTCGCGCGCAAACGCGATCAGGACGCCCTTCAGATCGGAAAAACGGATATCTTTGTCCACGGCCAGGCCCTCGACCTGGTGGAACATGAACGAGTGCGACGCGTCAACCGCGTCTGGCCGGTACACGCGGCCCGGCACCACCACGGCCATCGGCGGCGGGCACTGCTTCAGGGCCCGGATCTGCGACGGCGACGTGTGGCTCCTCAACAGCGGCCTTTTGGCCTTATCTGCCGTCTTGATATAAAAGGTATCGAACGCGTCGCGGGAAGGATGCTCGAGAGGAATGTTGAGGGCCTCGAAGTTATGGAACTCCGTCTCGACCTCGGGGCCCCTGAAAACCTTCAGCCCGAGCCTGCCAAAGATCGCGCAGATCTCCTGCTCGACCTGCATCAGCGGATGGCGCCGACCGATAAGCGGCTGCCGGCCCGGCAGGGTGACATCGAGGAGCCTGCCGCTGGCCCCCTCCTCAAGCGTCCGGGCCCTGGCCTCGATCGCCTCCTCCAGCGCCTTCTTCAGGCCGTTGACCGCCGCGCCAAAGCCCCGGCGTTCTTCCAAGGGCAGCGTCGGGATGCGGCCCATCAGCTCCTGAAGCACGCCCTTACGGCCCAAATAGCCGACCCGCACGTCATTCAGGGTCCGGCTGTCCGCCGCGGCCTCTATCGCCGCGCGCGCTTCCTGTTCAAGAGATTGAAGGTCAGCAGACATAACAAGACTCCCAACAAAACAGCCAGTGCAAAGGCCTTGCCGCCGCCCAGGTATTCCGTGACGGGCCCGCCGGTCGCGACGACCGTGAGCTCCTCGGCGTGGATGTCCAGCGCGCCCTGGTGCTCCGGGCAGGCGCGATGAAAGACGCCGCGCACGCGCACCCGGTCGCCCCGAACTTTATATTGGCCAGCATACCGCACTTCGGCCGTCGCCGCAAGAGGAACCCACACGCCGATCGCCGTCGTGCCGTCGTGCAGGTTGATCCACGCGTGGTCCCCGCGCGGCAGAACCGCACGGATCACCTCGCCCTCGAAAACGACCATCTCCCCGTCATGGGCCCGCGCGTTCGTCACCAGCTCTTCGGCGGTCACGCCGGGCCAGGCCGACGGCGGCGCGACGGCCAGGACGCAGCAAAAAACCCAGATGCCCAGCAAGAGTCTTTTTTCCATCACTTTCCGCGCAGGAACGACAACAAAAAACCGATCAAGACAAAGACGGACACGAACTCGAGGCGGCCGAGCCACATCTGGACGATGTAGACGATCTTCAACCCCGCCGGCATCAACGGCTGCGTCAACCCGCACGAAAGCCCCACGTTGCCCGCTGCCGACGTAGATTCAAAGAGGGCGCTCAAGAAATCATAGCCGAACAGGCACCCCGCCACCGCGCCCGCGAGGTATAAGAGGATGTAGGCCAGCATGATCAACGCGGCGGAGCGCACCATGCGGTCGTCAAGAAAGACGTCGCGCAGGTGACGCAGGCGCATCGTCACCACCGCGGACTCCGACGTCAGGAACCGCTTGACGTCTTCGCGAAAGGCCTTGGCGACCACGCCCACGCGCAGCATCTTGATGCCGCCCGTCGTCGAGCAGGCGCTGACGCCCAGGCCCATGGCGAACAGGAGGCCCACCAGGGCCAGCGGCCCCCAGCCGGCCAGGAGCTCCGGCGCGTACACCGACTGAAACCCCGTGCCCGTGTGGGCCGAAATGGCCTGGTACACCCCGCGGCGCACAAAACCCCAGACACCGCTGTAGGCATGGCTCCGGGCCAGCCCCAGCCCGACGAGGACGAGGACGAGCGTCATCGTCGCAAAGAAGGTGCGTACCTCGATGTCGCGCCGCAGTTCCGCGCGCCGGCCCGTCCAGATCGCGTAGTGCAGGTTGAAGTTGATGGCGCCCCACACCATCACGACGACCGTCGCCAGTTCAAAGATCCAGCTCTGGTAAAAAATGATGTTCTGCGACTGCGGGGCGAAGCCGCCCGTGTCAAAGCCAGCCATGAAGAAACAGACGCCGTGGAAAACCGCGTCGCGCCACGGCAGGCCCACGGCGAAACGGCCGCACGCGGACAAGAGCGTCGCGCCGAGCACGAAGTAGACGAAGCTGACGAGCCAGATGAACTTCGCCGTTTCAATGACATTCGGCAATATCTTCTCGTCGCGCGCCTCTCCGACATACAATTGGAACGCGCCGGGGCCGTGCTTGACGAGCAGCGATATCGCCACGACGATCACGCCCTGTCCGCCCAAAAACATCAGCAGGTGCCGCCAGAAGTTCACGGCGTGCGACAGGTGGTCCAGGTCCTGGACGAGGACAAGGCCCGTGGTCGCCAGGCCCGACATCGCCTCAAAACACGCATCCAGGTACGAACCCCAGTGGCCGCTCAGATGCATCGGGATGGCGCCGAGGAACATGCACGCGACCCACGCGGCGGCCACCACGACCATGCCGTGGGCCCACTCCATGTCGGTCTTCTCCGGCAGGCACGCCAGCGACGTCAACAGGAGGCCGCCACAGACCGCCGCGAGCAACCCGAGGGCGAAGTCGATGACCGGTACCTGCTCGCCGAAAAGGACCGCGACGCCGATGGGCAGGACCATCGTCATGCCGAAGGCCAAAATGATCTTTCCGAGGAAGTAGGCGATGATGCGCAGATCGAGGGCCTGCGGTCGCAGGATCATGAGGTCAACGTAAAGATGATAAAGACGACGGCGCTCGCCCAGAGGACCAGCGCCGCGGCGAAGGCCGCTTCAAAGAGGATGCCCGTCGCGACGGAACCAACGCCCAGGCGCTTCATCTTAGGTCTCCGATCAGGACCTGCAGGAGCTGCTGCTCGTTCTCCACGAGCGTCAGGGCGATGATGTCATCGCCCGGCTCCAGGGCCGTGTTGCCGCGCGGCACGATGACCTCGTCCTTGCGGATAATGGAGACGAGCACCGAGTCCGGCGGCAGGACGAGTTCGGTCAGGTTCTTGCCCACGGCCGGCGACTCCGGCGTCAGGTCCACGCGCACGATGGCGAGCTTGCCGCGCTTGAAGCTCATCAGGTTGACGAAGTCCGCGAGCGAAACCTCCTCCTCGATGATCTTGGCGATGATCTGCGTCGCGTCGATCGGGATGTCTACGCCCAGCTCGGAGAAGGTATGCTCGTTCTTGGGGTCGTTGACGCGCGCGACCGTCCGCTTGACGCCGAACCGCTCCTTGGCGACCTGACAGATGACGAGGTTGTCCTCGTCATCGCCCGTCACGGCGGCCAGGACGTCGCAACGGTCGATGCGCGCCTCCTCGAGGAACCGCGGCTCGCACGCGTCGCCGTTGACGACGATGGCCTCGAGCTCCCGGGCCAGCGCGCGGCACGTCTTCTCGTCCTTCTCGATGATGACGACCGTATGCTTGTCCCCCAGCAGGCGCTGGGCGAGGAAGTGCCCGACCTTGCCGCCGCCGGCGATGACGATGTACATGGTCTTGTGGAGGGGCTGGACGCCCCTAATCGCGTCTTTCATCATCTTTAACCTGGAAGAGCCTTTTGGCCTTGGGGATGGCGGCGGTGCGCACGATGCCGTAGATCTTGTCGCCGCGCTCCAGGGGCGTGTCGGAGGAAGGGATGAGCCGCTTCTGCTGCCCTGCGGCGGACCGCAGGAGGGCGATGATACGGAAGGCATCGGGCAGGGCGGTCTCGGCCACGGTCTTGCCGATGAGCGCGTCCGGGACGTCCAGCTCGATGAGGCCCACGTCCCCGCTCTCGATGATGAAACTCGACAGGCGCCGCTCGACGAGCTTATCGCGGATCATCGAGGCGAAAAGCACGGTGCCGCTCAAGACCTCCAGACCCAGCGACTCGTAGATTTGGGCGCGCGCCGAATCGTAGACGCGCGCGATGACGCGGGGGACCCGGAAAATCTTCTTGGCCACCTGCGACGTCATGATATTGGTATTGTCCCCGTTGGTCAGGCTGCATACGGCGTCCGCCTTCTCGACGCCCGCCTCCCGGAGGACATCCAGTTCATACCCGTTACCGACGAGCGTCGCCCCATTAAACGTCTTGCCCAGCCGCTTGAAGGCGGCTGGGTCCTTGTCGATCACGAAGACGTTGTGGCCCTCTCCGGACAGCAGTGTCGCCACCTGGCCGCCGACGCGGCCACAACCGACGACGATGACATACATGGGCTACCCCCGGGCGATCTGGGCGATCTCACCGAACGTCTGCGGGTCGCTTACCGCGATCTCGGCGAGAACCTTGCGGTCCAGCGCGACCCTGGCCTTCCTGAGGCCGCTCATCAGCTGCGAATAGGTCAACCCGCGCTCGCGGCACGCCGCGTTGATGCGCACGATCCACAGGCCGCGGAACATCCGCTTCTTCACCTTGCGGTCGCGCGTCGCGAAGCGCAGGGCGCGGTTCACGGACTCTTTTGCCATGCGGTACCGGCGCGACCGGTCCCCGTAAAAGCCTTTGGCCTTCTTAAAGAGACGCTTCTTGCGCGCCCGGGTGGACACGCTGTGTTTCACTCTAGCCATAGGGCAAAAACCTCCTTGCTTTCTTGAGATCCGCCCGGCTCACCAGGGCGGCGTGACGCAACCTGCGCTTGCGCTTTCGGGACTTCTTGGTCAGGATGTGGCCTTTGTTGGCGCGCGTGCGCTTGATCTTCCCGCTCGCGGTAAAGCGGGCGCGCTTTCTCACCGCTCGATTCGTCTTCAACATGCTCGGCTCCTTTACCCGCTATCATTATTCCGTAAAGATAACGCCCTTGTCGTCCTGCTATCTGAAACGGCAGAGCGTTGCCTTGTTTGAGGTCTCGCCTCAAACAGGTCTCACTTGGGGGCGACGATCATGTTGATCAGGCGCCCCTCCATCACCGGCCCATACTCGACGCTGCCGACGCCCTGAAGGTCCGTGCAGAACCGGTCCACGACGCGGCGGCCGATGTCGCGGTGCGCCATCTCGCGGCCGCGGAACATCAGGGAGACCTTGACCTTGTTGCCGTCCTTCAGGAACTCCATGGCGTGCTTAAGCTTGATACCGTAGTCGTGCTCCTCGATGTTGGGCCGCACGCGCACTTCTTTTAGTTGAAAATGTTTTTGGTGTTTCTTGGCCTCGCGCTCACGCCTCTCCTGGTCGTATTTGTACTTGTTGTAATCCATGATGCGGCAGACCGGCGGCTTGACCTGCGGCGCCACCTCGACAAGATCCAGCTCGAACTTATCGGCCATCTCCAGGGCCGCATGGATGGAGACGACCCCCATCTGCTCGCCCTTGGGCCCGATCACGCGGACCTCGGCGGCGCGAATTCTGTCGTTGACTCTGATGAACTTTTTAATAAAGCACCTCCTGTCTTAGGGAGAGCGGCCTGCCGTCCGCTCTTCGTCGGCGCGCGGCTTGCGCTTGGGGTTACCTTATATTATGCGGCGCCGGCCCGCGATGCCGCCTCGGCGCGCGCCTTCTTGACGAATGCCGCGACCGTCATGGCGCCCTGGTCGCCTTTCGCCTTGCTGCGCACCGAGACGCTGGCCTCTTCGGCCTCGCGCGGCCCGACGACGAGCATGTACGGAATCTTCGCGAGCTCGGCGTTGCGGATCTTCTTGTTGAGCGTCTCCGACGACACGTCTATCTCGGCGCGCAGGCCGGCCTCCTTGAGCCGGGCCTCGACGCTGCGCGCGTAATCCGCCACCGTGCTCTTGAGCGTGAGGATCGCGACCTGCTGGGGCGCCAGCCACAGCGGGAACTGCCCCGCGTAGTGCTCGATCAGCGTGCCGATAAAGCGCTCGATGCTGCCGAAGATGACGCGATGCAGCATCACCGGCCGGCCATACTTGCCGTCGGGCATGACGTATGTCAGGTCGAACTTCTCGGGCAACGCAAAATCGCATTGGATCGTCGCGCACTGCCAGGGACGGCCGATGGCGTCGTGCAGCTTGATGTCGATCTTGGGGCCGTAAAACGCGCCCTCGCCCACGTTGAGGGCATAGGGCAGCTTTTTTTCGTCGAGCGACTCCCGGAGGGCCGCGGTCGCACGGTCCCAGTCTTCATCGGTGCCGATGGACTTCAAGGGCCGCGTGCTGACCTCGATCTTGAGGTCCTTGAAACCGAAGAGCGCCATCGCGTCAAAGACAAAGTCGAGGACGCCCTTGATCTCGTCCTTCATCTGGTCCGTGGTGCAGAAGATGTGCGCGTCGTCCTGGGTGAAGCTGCGTACGCGCAGAAGACCATGAAGAACGCCGCTCTTCTCGTGGCGATAGACGGTGCCCAGTTCGAAGAGCCGCAGCGGCAGGTCGCGGTAGCTGCGCGTCTTGGACTTGTAGATCAGCATGTGCCCCGGGCAGTTCATGGGCTTGACCGCGTACTCTCTGTCGTCGATCTCGAGCATATACATGTTCTCGCGGTAATAATCCATATGGCCGGAGCGCCGCCAGAGGTCGCCTTTCAAGACGTGCGGGGTGATGACCATCTGGTACCCCCGCTTGAGGTGCTCTTCTTTTTCGTACGTCTCCAGGACGTGGCGCAGGAGCGCCCCCTTCGGGTGATAAAAGACGAGCCCGGCTCCGGCCTCGTCGGGGTAAATATCAAAGAGCTCGAGCTCCTTGCCGAGCTTGCGGTGGTCGCGCTTCTTCGCCTCTTCAAGAAGATGGAGGTAATTCTCCAGGTCCGCCTTATCCGCGAAGGCCGTGCCGTAGATGCGCTGGAGCATCGGATTGGTCTCGATGCCGTGCCAGTACGCGCCGGCGATGGACAGCAGCCTGAACGCCTTGATCTGGCCCGTCGAGGCCACGTGCGGCCCGCGGCACAGGTCGAGGAACCCCTCCCCTGTCTCGTAGATGGAGACGGTCTCCTCCGGGATCTCCTTGAGGAGTTCTAATTTGTACTTCTCGCCCAGCTTCTCAAAGAGCGCGACCGCGTCTTTCTTGCTCAGCTCCCGACGCACGAACGGCAGGTCGGCCTTGACGATCTCGGCCATCTTGGCTTCGATGCGCGCGAGGTCCTCGGGCGCGAAGGGCTCGGCCTTGTCAAAGTCATAGTAGAACCCGTCTTCGATCGCCGGCCCGATGCCGAGCTTCGCCTCCGGCCACAGCGCCTTCACGGCGTGCGCCATCACGTGCGAACAGGAATGTCGGAGTATCTCCAGATCCATGCGTCAAACCCAAACCCTTAAAGAAGGCACGCAGGCCAGGCTCCTCAGCCTCGCTGCCTGGTCGGCTCTGAGATTTAAGATAGGTGCCGACGCCGGCCGCGTCTTCTCCGGACGAGCCGGCGTTTGGCAATCTTGGTCATCTTTTGGACGGCGCGTTCTCGACGCCCCGCCTCGGCTCTGTCCGCGGCAGGCTCCGAATAGATCAACTTGACCGGAAGGCGGCCGCGCGTAAATTTTGAAGCGCTGCCAGACCTATGCTGCGTCAACCGCCTCTTGAGATCATTTGTGATGCCGGTATAGAAAGAGCCGTCTTTGCACCGGAGGATATAGACTGTCCACATGGAGGTATCCCGCCAGGGACAGATTTCCGGCTCCGGAGGGTCAGCCCGGCGTTTTTGTCCCCTGGCCGGCTGCCCCGCAAAAGCTACCCCGCCAGGGACAGATTTCCGGCTCCGGAGGGAGCGGGGAAATCTGGGCGCGACAGGACTCGAACCTGTGACCCCTTCCATGTCAAGGAAGTACTCTAACCAACTGAGCTACGCGCCCGGCGAAGCCCCTCATGCGCGGTCCCCGCGAAGCCCCCCTGGGACCCTCACCGTCTTTCCTGCGCCGAAGGGAAAACTAAATTGTCAAAATCACCGTGCCGGGAGAGGGACTCGAACCCTCACGCTCTTACGAGCAACGGATTTTAAATCCGTATCGTATACCAATTCCGACATCCCGGCGGCTTCGAAACTGAAATCAAGGCGCGAACCGGAATCGCACCGGTGTACACGGTTTTGCAGACCGCTGCCTAGCTACTCGGCCATCGCGCCAAAATTTTTGATGCGGCCCGGCGCGGCCGCCACCCCGCTACCGGCGTACGCACTTCAGCGCCGCGCGCGCGATCGCGTCGATATCGGTCATGCGGCCCAGGCCCTGCCGGCCGCTCGCGAGGCGACCCCGCTCGGGACCGATAAATTTGAATCCGAGCTTCTTCAGGCGTTCGACGTTCGCCTGGACGGCCCTGTTGGCCCACATCGCATCGTTCATCGCCGGCGCGAGCAGGACCGGCGCGCGCGTCGCGGTCACGACGCACGTCAGCAGGTCGTCGCAGATGCCGTTGGCGAGCTTACCGATGACGTTCGCGGTCGCCGGCGCGATCACGACGGCACCGGCACGCTCGGCGAGCGCCACGTGCTCCACGTCCCGGGCCTCGACCTCCTCAAAGAGCCCGCGGTACACCGGGTTCCTGGAAAGCTTCTCGAGGACGAGCGGGCTGACAAAGTGCCCGGCCTCTGCGGTCATCACCACGCGCACGTCGCAACCGGCCTCCGCCAGGGCGCCGACCAGCTGCGGTATCTTATACGCGGCGATGCCGCCGGTGATCCCGACGACGATGCAGGGCAACCTCTTCACGCTTCCTCTTTCCCGGCCCCCTCTGCCTTCTGGGCCTTCTCCGCCTTAGGCGAAGGCGCCAGGCGGATCTTTTCCTGCGCAATCTCGAGCATCGCGACGGTCGTCACCTTCGTCTCGTGCGGTACCTCGATGAGCCGAGGCGCACCGTCGGCAAGCTGGAGCGCCCGCGCGGACGCCAGGTGCACCAACTTGTACATATTATTATCCGCCTTATCAATCAACTTTTCCAAAGGAATGTACATAACCCCCCTCGCGCTTCGCTACATTAACGACGTTACGCACTAAAGGACTCGGCGCTTCCGCCAAGAGAGACACGCCTCCCCTTCGGCGCCCCCTCCCTGGCCGCTGTTTTAACGCGTTGGGATAACGCTACCCTCGGGGCGCTTAGTCCGTAATATGGATTTAAAGCTCCGCAGCGCCGCGCGGAAGTCCCCGTTAACGAGGATATAATCGTAAAAGCGCGCGTAAGAAAGCTCTATTTTAACACGCTTCAGGCGCCTGACTATCTCTTTTTTCCCCTCGGTGGACCGCCGGCGCAGACGGTCCATCAGGATCTCGATCGTCGGCGGGACCACGAAGATAGAGGCCGCCCGCTTCTTCAGGCGGCGGCGCAGCGTCTGCGCGCCCTTGACGTCGATGCACAAGAGCACGTCCTTGCCGGCCCGGCGCGCGTCGCCGAGCACCTTGCGCGGCGTGCCGTAATAACTGCCGAATATCCGCTCTGACTCGAGGAGACCGCCGCACGCCTTCAGGGCGAGAAACCGCCTTGGCGTGACCCTCACGTAGTCCCGGCCGGCCCGCTCGCCCTGGCGCAGCGCCCGCGTCGTGTAGGAGACGGACTTGAGGAGCCGGTCCCGCCAGAATCTTTCCTTCAAAAGGGCGTCGCACAGCGTCGTCTTGCCGGAGCCCGACGGCCCGGAAACGATCCACACCAGCGGCGCGGCCTTTCCCCTCTCGCGCGCGGCCTTTTTACTCGACATTCTGTACCTGTTCGCGGATCTTCTCGATCTCGTCCTTGACGAGGACGACCTCGTGCGCGACGAACTTATCCTGCACCTTAGCGCCAAGCGTGTTGATCTCACGCTGGAGCTCCTGGCCGATGAAATCCAGAACCTTGCCCTTCGTCCCGCTGCCCTTGAGGTGCTTTAAAAATCCCTTCAGGTGGAAATCGATGCGCGTGATCTCCTCGGCCACGTCGGTGCTGCGCAGGACGCTCTCGAGGTTCTCGGGCGGCAGCTTCTTCTTCATCTCATCGCGCACCCTGCCCACGCGCCTCTTGACGACTGTCATGTGGCGGCCGATGGTGCCGATGCGCTTCCTCAGGTCCCGCTCCAGGGCCGCCCCCTCCCGCCGGCGCATGGCGACGACCTTGCCGACCGCCTCCTGGAAGGCGACCTTCGCCACGCGCTCGCGCACGGTCATCCTGAGCTCGGGCTTACGGTGACGCAGGACGCCGGGCAGCGTCACGAGCGAGACAAGGTCAATGCCCTCCTTCAGGCCGGTCCTGCGGCGCACGCGCTTGAGGGTCTTGACATATTTCTCGACGAGTTCTTCATTCAGGATCACCTCGTCGGCCGCCTCGTTGATGTGGGAGACACTGATGGTGACGCGGCCCCGCCGGATGCGCGTCTGCACGATCCCGCGGAATATCCCTTCCAGGTGCTCCAGCGCCGGGGGCAGGTGAAACGACGTATCAAAATACCGGTGGTTCACGGTCTTGAGCGTCACGACGAACCGCTCGCCGTCCGCCCGTGTCTCGGCCTGTCCGAATCCCGTCATGCCGATGATCATGTCCACGCCCTCTTTTCTTTGCTTTCGATGACGGGCCTCGTCTCCCACAGATCGACGATCACCTCGTCGGGCTCGAACCAAAGCTTGATCTCGCGCTCGGCGTCCCCGGGGTTCGCCGAGACATGGATGACGTTCTCGTAGACGCCCCGCGTCGTGATACGGCCGAAGGAGCCGCGGATCGACACGGAATCCGCCTCCTCGGGGTTCGTCGCCCCGGCGAGGGCCCGGCACTTCTGAATCGCCCCTTCTCCCCAATAGACGAGCGCCATCACCTTGCGCCGGTCGTGGAATTCGCCCATGAGGTAGCGCACGACGTCGTCGAAAAAAGGCTTGTCCTTCAGGTGGGCGTAGTGCACGCAGGCCAGTTCCCGCGTGACGCGCACCATCTTGGCCGCGACGATCTCGAGTTTTGTCTCGGAGAGGCGCGTCAGGATATTGCCGGTCAGGGAACGCTTCAGCCCGTCGGGCTTGATCACGATCAGCGTCGCAACGTTCTTCTCCATGCCTGCCTCCTACGAAAAAGACTAAGTCTTTCGCAGCAGAAACGAGAGAATCCGTTCCCTGTCCTGCGGCGAGAAATATTCGATCTGGATGCGGCCGCGCTTCTTGCCCTCGAAGATCTTGACGCGCGTGCCGAGGTTTTGCTGCAGACGCTTCTCCAGATCCACCATGTGCGGGTCTTTGCTCTTCGGGCTCCTTATGCGCAGACGCCTGATCGGCCTGGTGCTGGCAATATGGGCCTCTAACTCTCTGACTGACAAGGAGTTAGATAAAACCATCTGCGTCAACCTGATCTGTTGCGGCACGCTGTCCAGGCTCAGGAGCGCCTTGCCGTGGCCAAACGTCAGCTGGCCGTCCGAAATGGCGCGCTGGACCTCCTGGGGCAGGGTGAGCAACCGCATCATGTTGGCGATGGTCGAGCGGTCCTTGCTCACCGCGCGCGCCACCCCGTCCTGCGTCAGGGAAAAATCGTCGATCAGCCGGCTAAAGGCCCGTGCCTCCTCAATAGGATTGAGCTCTTCGCGCTGGATGTTTTCAATGATCGACAAGACGAGCGCCTCCTGGTCCGAGACGTCGCGCACCACGACGGGGACGCGCTCCAGCTTCAAGAGTTGCGCGGCGCGGAAACGCCGTTCCCCGGCGATGATCTCGAAATTGCCGTCGGGACGGCGCCGCACAAGGATCGGCGCGAGCACCCCCTTCTCTCTTATGGAGTCAGCGAGCTCTTTGAGCTGCGCGTCGTCCATCTGCCTGCGCGGCTGAAACCGGTTCGGCGACAGGCGCGCCACCTCGACGTACCCGACACCTTCCCCCGTCGGGGCTTCGGCGCGCGGCGAGGCGGCCGCCAAGCGCGGCCCGATGGGGATCTCCTTTTTGAGCGCCTGCTCGACGCTCTTCCCCGATGCTATCAGGGCTGACAATCCTCTTCCCAGCGCCTTCTTTTCCATGGCGTGCTCCTCCTGTCCCCCTCCCCGTTGTCGATCCAAGAAAATCCCGGGTGAGACTCCGGGACCGGACCTGCTCGTCTCACCCCAAAGCCTGGTCGCCCTCGCTGACGGGCGCAACCGGCTCTTGCGGTATCTCGACGCGCGGCGCCGACGCAGGAGCCTCCTCTGGCGCAACGTCCTCCTCTGGCGCAGCGACTTCCTCTGGCGCAGCGACTTCCTCGGACGCAGCGACTTCCTCTGGCGCAGCGACTACCTCGGACGCGCCAGCCCCCTCTGATCTCGTTAAAACTTCCTTCGCGAGAGCCGCGTACTTCTGGGCGCCTATGGAGTTTTTGTCATAGAAGTGGATCGGCTTGCCGAAGCCCGGGGCCTCGGAGAGCCGGATGCTGCGCGGGATGATGGCCTCAAAGACGCGCGCGCCGAAAAAATTCCTCGTCTCGCTGATGACCTCCTGAGTCAGGTTGGTGCGAAAGTCCGCCATGGTCAAAAGGACCCCCTCGATCTCCAGGTCCGGATTCAAGCTGTCCCTGACGAGGTTGATCGTATTGGTCAACTGACCCAGCCCTTCGAGCGCATAGTACTCGCACTGGACCGGAATAATAACACAACCTGCTGCAACTAAAGAATTTAAAGTTATTAGCCCAAGGGACGGCGGGCAGTCGATGAGAATATAATCGTAATCGCCCAGAACGGAGGCGATCGCTTTTTTGAGGCGCCCCTCCCTGCCGGCAACATCCACGAGCTCGACCTCCGCGCCGATGAGGTCGATATTGGAAGCGACGAGGTCGAGATTTTTAATCGCGGTCTTCTGCGCCAGGGAGGCGATATCCTCGTCGGAAATCAAAAGATCATAGAGTGATTTTTCGATGGCGTTCTTGTCGATACCCAGGCCGCTCGTGGCGTTGCCCTGAGGATCTGCGTCGACGAGAAGGACCCTCCTCTCCTCAAGCGCCAGATACACGGCAAGATTTATCGCTGTCGTCGTCTTGCCTGTGCCGCCTTTCTGGTTACAGATTGCGATTACCTTGGCCATGAAAAGTAATATATTCTACGAACAATCTTGTGGAACAAAATCTCGTTTCTGGAACAATTTCTATAACTATATATTATTAAAAGAGTTGCGAAAATTAGTTCCACGTAGAACATTCTGTCTTTTTAGGACACAAAATATGGCTCAATTTATGTTGCAATTAACGGTATTTTATCAAAGAGGCGAGAGAAAAAGCAAGTAAAATTATTTCTTCTTTAGCTTTACGCGGATGCGGGCAGGCTTACCGCCAGCCATGCCAAAAAGACCCTTCTCCTCCTCGGAGAGCACCTTAACATCAAGCTTCGTGCGCCCAACCTTGAGGGCAGCGAGCGCCTTTTCAAGCGCCTCTTCGATGGTCCGTCCATCGAACTCGAATTCTACTTGATGCCGTTTACGCTCTTGTTTACCTTCCATTGGAATATTACGCTCAAGAGGCTATTTGTGAACCAATACAGAACCAGGCCTGACGAAATCCGGTAAAAAAGCACGCCGAAGACGACTGGCATGACCATGCCCATGATTTTCTGCTGCTGGGCCATTTCCGGTGAGGCCGCAGCGGAAGACTTCGTGGTGATCTTCTGTTGAAGAACCATCAGGGCCGCCATCAGGATCGGCAACAGGTTGAATTCGCTGCCGATTATCGGCAGTTCCTTACCAAATGAAAAGAGCCGGTCCGGCGAAGAGAGATCCTTTATCCATAAAAAGCCCTGCCCCTTGAGTTCAATGGAGCGCATCAGGACTTGGTACAAAGAGAAAAATACCGGAATCTGCATAACAATAGGGAGACACCCGCCAAATGGGTTAACCTTCTCGCGGCGGTAAAGCTCCATGATCTCGGCATTAAGCTTTTGCGGGTTATCCTTGAAGCGCACCTTCAGGGCCTCAACATGTGGCTGCAGGGCCTGCATCCGGCGCATAGACCTCATGCTTTTCAGAGAGAGGGGGGAGAGGAGGGTGTAAACGATGATCGTCATCAGAATGATTGCCAGCCCCCAATTTTTCGTAACAACTTGTAATCCTTTGAGTAACAACAACAGCGGCTTTGCGATGATGTCGAACTTCCCGTAGCTGACGATTTGGTTCGCGCCGTCTGAAAACTTCCTCAGCGCCTTCTCGTCCTGTGGTCCAACATACACTCTCACTTGCGCCGAATTGAGCGAATCCGCAGCTGTCCACACAAACCGGTAGTCGCTAACGGGCGTCACCTTAAAGCCCTTGATTCCTGGTTCTCCAGGCACCACGACCTGACAGAAATACTTATCGCGTAGTCCGATCCACCCTATATCCACGCTCTCGAAAATCGGCTTGCGCAACCCCAGCAGCGGCCTCCGCGCCACCGCATTGCTATAATAGGCCAGCTCCAGATAGCGCGGGCCGATAGGATCCTTTGGATCCTTGGCTGCAACCGCACCAAGTAAAATGTCATAACTATCTAATTTTAAATCAGTTAGGCCGTTAATGGTGACCTTAAACGAGAACGAAAGGGGGGTTTCGAACAAAAACTCCTTGATGACCTCTTCGCCTGTCCCCGTCTTGTACTCAAACACAAACCCGTCTGCGCGACGCCGTAATTCAAACGGTGCGTCCATCCACCCGCGCAGAGCTCCGAACCCGCGAAAGGCCATGCGAGCCTTAGGGTCCTTGAGCTCAATCGTTTTTATGTATCCTCCTCTCTTAGAAAGAGTTAAAATAAGCCTGGGCGTTTCAAAGGTGACGGTTTCAGGGGTTTCATCGTTAAAAACGCTCGCTTCAAAAGCGCTGGAAACGGATGCGGAACGTTTTGAACCTGCTGAGACTAAAGAAGTTCCGGCTTCATCGGTTGTTGGCTGTTGGTCGCTGGGGAGCAGTTGGTTGCTGGGGAGCTGCTGGCCGCTGGGGAGCTGCTGACCGGGGGAGAGCTGGTTGCCGGAAAAGGGTGAGCCTGCGTGGCCTCCAGCGTCTCTCCCAGTTATTGCAACCTCTTCATTTGCAATATGTTGCTTGCCCTTCAGGCCTGAGTAGACAGAGATCACCAGGAACGAGAGGGCCAGAGCAATGAAGAATCTTTTTTCCATAAG
This sequence comes from uncultured Planctomycetia bacterium, assembly GCA_964501505.1. Classification (GTDB taxonomy): domain Bacteria; phylum Omnitrophota; class Gorgyraeia; order Velamenicoccales; family Velamenicoccaceae; genus CAZCSY01. Next base: position 1,687 of record CAZCSY010000010.1, on the reverse strand, counting down.
ATAGGCTCGCTTTATCCGGACGCTCCAAAACAGCGGCCTTCGGGCAGCGGATGGGGCCGGTCGGGATTCCGCCCCGAAGGGGCAGGAAACAGGGAACCGCTGGCTTCAGTCCCAGTGGGGCTCCATTTGACGGGGTCGTAACCGCCTGGGTGCCAGGCAGCGCACTTAAAGATCCTTTCAAGGCCAAGCAGGCTGCCGCGGAACAGGCCGTGCCGCACGAGAGCTCCCTTAACGTACTCGGAACAGGAAGGTTCAAACCGGCAACATCGCGGGAAGAGGGGAGAGACGACCTTCTGATAAAGGACGATGAGGCGCACGAAGAAGCGAGTCATATCGCCTACACCGAGAGCCGGTATCTGCCTTTTCGGCGCCTGGCCTTCAAAACACGGCGGCCGCCGCAGGTCCTCATCCGACGACGAAACCCGTGACGGCGCTTCCCGACGATCCTGGAGGGCGTCTTTAATTTCTTTTTCATAGTTTGAAGATTATAACATAGGGTCGCCGGGTGTCAAGAATTTTCTTAATACATAACCAGTTGCGGCAGATAAAGATTGCTCTCTAAAAGTGGGTGCGCCGGCGGCGCGTGCCGGCATCATCGCCCGCTGCAATCCTCGGTGGGTAAACGCCAGAAAAAGGAAAAACCGGAAAGAAAAAGAACCGTGCCAAAGGGCGCGCTGACCTTCTGCCCCGAAACGGCCGTTTAGGCCATCGCCGCCTGCCTTCTGCATCGAATCAGTCGTTTGAGCCATCGCCGCTGACCTTCTGCGTCGAAATAGCCGTTGAGCCTGGGCGCGGCGACAGGCTAAAATAGGGACGTTTCTGATTTGGTTTGACAAGGTCTAAATATTTTCTTGCATTCTTTTTTACGAGCCCTTATAATATGTCGCCGTACCGGGAACCTGTGGATAACCTGTGAGTCGTGTGGATAACTTGTTAGGCTTGTGAAGCGCTATGACGACCCTCTCTGAGGCCTGGCCTGAAATCAGCCAGACAATGCGCCAGCGCATCGGCGACGCCGCCTTCGAGGCGTGGCTCAAGCCGATCAGGGCGCGCGTCGAGGAGACCACGCAGACGCTCGTCCTCGAAGTCCCCAGCGGCTTCCACAAAGAGTGGATCGCCCAGCACTACGAGCCGGCCATCCGCGACCTTTTAAAAAATTCCTCGTCGGTAAAAAACCTGGACTACCTCATCAACCCCGGCCTTACGATTGAGGGTCCGGTCCGCCGTCCCGCAAAGGCCCCGGCGCCTAAGGTGCCGGGCGCGTCCGCGGCGGGGGAAGAGACCCTTCTCAACCCGAAGTATACCTTTGAGGGATTTGTCGTCGGGCCCTCGAACCGCTTCACGCACGCCGCGTGCGTCTCCATCGCCGAGTCGCCGGCCAAGGCCTACAACCCGCTCTTCATCTACGGCAAGGTGGGCCTGGGCAAGACCCATCTCATGCAGGCGATCTGCCACCACATCCGCGTCCTCCACCCGGATCAGCGTTTTTTCTACACGACCTCCGAGCGCTTCACCAACGATCTCATCAACGCCATCCGCGACCGCTCGACCAAGGCCTTCCGCGAGAAATTCCGCAGCGTGGACGTTTTGCTGATCGACGACATCCACTTCATCGCGGGCAAAGAGGCGACGCAGGAAGAGTTCTTCCACACCTTCAACGCGCTCTACGACAGCCATAAACAGATCA
>CAZCSY010000009.1:0-35427 GCA_964501505.1 uncultured Planctomycetia bacterium | reverse complement strand
ATCCCCTCCAGCCGCGAAGCAGTCTAGACCTCGTGCTCCTGGGCGCGGTTCAGGATCAGATCCTTGATCGTCGGCGTTAACGCGATGACCTCACCGATGACGGTGCGGCCGCTGTACCCGATATTGAAACAGTGCTTGCACCCTTTGCCGCGATACGCCAGGATCGGCTCCTTGCCCTTCTTCGTGAGCCCCAGCGTCTCGATCATCGTGTCGCTCAGCGGGTGGCTCTCCTTGCAGGCCTCGCAGACCTTGCGCACCAGGCGCTGGTTCACCACGCAGATGACGGAGGAGGTGATCAGGAACGGCTCCACCCCCATATTGACCAGGCGGATGATGGAGCCCGCGGCGGTCGTCGTGTGCAGGGTAGTCAGCACCATGTGTCCCGTCAACGCGCTCTTGATGGCGATGTCCACCGTCTCGAAGTCGCGGATCTCGCCAACCATGATCACGTCCGGGTCCTGGCGCAGGATCGAACGCAGACAACTGGCAAAGGTGAGGCCGATCTCGGGCCGGATCGAGACCTGATTGATCCCCTCGATCTGATACTCGACGGGGTCCTCGACGCTAACGATGTTGTCTTCGGGGCTATCGACGTACTTGAGGATAGAATACAGGGTCGTCGTCTTGCCTGAGCCCGTCGGGCCGCAGGCGATGATCATCCCGTGGGGCCGGTCGCTGGAGGCCTTGACCGTCGCCAGCGTCTGGTTGTCGAACCCCAGGCGGTCGATGTCGAGCGTCGCGGTGCTCTTATCGAGGATGCGCAGGGCGACCTTCTCGCCGTAAAAGGTCGGAAGGATCGAGACGCGGAAGTCGACGAAGCGGTCCGGCATCTTGATCTTGAAGCGGCCGTCCTGCGGCAGGCGGTGCTCGGCGATGTCCAGTTCCGAAACGACCTTGATGCGCGAGACGATGGGCGCGTGGAACTTCAACGGCGGCGCCTCGATCTCGCGCAGGATCCCGTCGATACGCAGCCGCACGCGCATCGTGCGCTCCGAGGGCTCGATCAGGATGTCGCTCGCGTTCCTCTCGATCGCCTGCTCGAGGATGAGGTTCGTGATCTTGATGACGGGCGCCTCGCGCGTGAGCCTGACCAACTCCTGCGCGTCGGGACCCGCCTCCTGCGCCGCCCTGACCACCTCGATGTCGATCTCCGAGACCTCCTTGATGATCTCGTCGATCACCTGGGTGGCGGGCTCGTCATAATACTGCTCGATCGTCTGGTTGATCTCCTTCTGGGAGGCGATGATGGGGTTGATCTCGAAACCCGTGAGGCTCTTGACGTCATCGATGGCAAAGATGTTGAGGGGGTCGGCCATCGCGACGGTCAGGGCGTGCCCCATCTTGGCGACGGGAATGATCTGGTAGTGCTTGGCCATGTCCCGTGGCACGAGTTTGAGGACCTCGTCGTCGATCTTGAAACGCGACAGCGAGATGGGCGGAAAGCCCAGGCCCTCGCTGAGGGCGAGCAGGAGATCCCTTTCGTCGATCAGGTTCAGCTTGACGAGGACGTCGCTGAGCTTACCGCCGTGCTCCTTCTGGACCTGGAGGGCCAGCTTGAGGTCGTCTTCGGAGATCAGTTTGTTTTTTATGAGGATTTCTTGGAGGCGTTCTCTGAGGGATCCCATACGCGTGCGTGCGGATTTAAGGAAAAACTACTTTGCGGGATAACAGCGTTCGATCGCCTTGCGGATATCGGTCGTCGTGCTGACGAAGGCCTGCACGACGCATTTGGTGATTATCTCGACGTCTTCGATCGCCTGGCCGTTGAGCGGATTGGACATCGCGACGGTCAGGTTGTTGCCGATCTTGTCGATCGGGATCAGGCAGTACTGCCGCGCCACGTGCTGCGGGATCGTCTGGGCGGTCTCGGGGTCGATGTCGTAATTGCCCAGGGGCAGGTACGGGAAGCCGTACTGGGCCGTCAGGACCTGGGCGATGTCTTCTTCGCGCGCGAACCCGAACTGGACGAGGATCTCGCCGATGAGCCCGCCGTTGACCTTCTGAAAGTCCAGCGCCTTCTTGAGATGCTCGGCTGCGATAACCTTACGCTCGATGAGCAACTCGCCGAGTTGTTTGGTCGTCACGCGCTTGAAAGACGCCATAGGTGCCTTTATCCCTCTTTAGACCTTGATGAGCTCGCCTATCTTCTGCAGGAGGCCCGCGGCGTCCGCCCCGTCGACGGGATTCTCCGCGAGGGTGAAGCGGAAGGCGGGCCGCCACGTCGAGCCTTCTTGCGCCAGCGCCCCGTTCACCTTCTCCAAAAGCTGCCGGCCCGACTGCTCGGCCTGACGCTTGTTTTTCTCCGGGACGATGATGCCGTAGACGTCCTCGGCGAGACGACCGATGCAGTCAAAGGAGCGCGCCTCGCCCTTCAGGGTCTGGGCGATCTTGCGCGCCCACGCCGCGGCGTTCTGGGGGCCGACCGCCTCCAGGAGATCCTGCCAATTCGTCACCTGTAAGACGATGAACGCGCACGGCCGCTGGTTGGAGATGGACCGAAGGATCTCTTGATCCAGCCGCTGGATCAGATAGCGTTTATTGTAAAGGCCGGAGGCGCTGTCGCGAATCTCAATCTCTTTAATTTTATATGAAAGAAATTTATTTTCAACGGCCAGGGAGATCTGTTTGGCAAAGACCCCGATGAGCTCCATCTCCTCCTCGCCGAACGGGGCGCCCTCCCGGCGGTTGCCGAGGGCCACGAAACCTTTGGGCTGGCCGCTGACAGAAATGGGATACGTCAAAAGATGCGTCGCATCCAGCAGCTTCAGGAGGTCCGCGTCCGTTCCCTGCGTCACCTCGCCCCGTGTCCGGATCGTCCGCGGCTCCTGCAAGAGATGATCCAACAGGTAGGCGTTCGAAGACAGATTCAGGGACGTCAGGATATGGCCCTTTAAGCCGTACTGGCCGCTCATCTCATAGGCATCGGGGGCTTTCATCATCAGAAAAGCGAACTCGCCGTTTGTAAAAAGCGCTACCTTCGTGATCGCCGCGGCGAAGACCTCCTCCAGATCCACCTCCTGGGTGATGAGATTGCTGATCTCCAAGAGCCCGCTCAGCGCAACGAGCTGCCGGTTGATCTGGGTGTTGATGTTACGCGTCCGTTCGCCGTAGATCTTGAGCTCGTCCATATTGCTTTTGATGTGTTCGGCGAGCTGGTTGAGGCTGCTGCTCAGCTCCCCGAGCTCATCGTGGCGCGGACAGGAGATCTCGGTGCTGACTTCGCCGCTGGCCAGGGAACGCACGCCCTGACTGATGGTGATGACGGAGTCGATCACCTTCTTCATCAGGAAAAAACCAACTAGGGCAAAGAGCACGACGAGTACCATGACGACCGGTTTAGCCTCCGGCGACAGAAAACTCGGGAAGACAAAACTCAAGAGCAACAGGATCGGCAGGACCGACATGAGGGCAAAGGCCACCACGAGCTGCGGCCGCAGCGACCTCGATCCCATTGAAAGCTTGCCCAGCAGACTCATCATGGCCGCCGGTTTCCTTTCCCGTTCGATCGCTACTTAACTTATTGACTAAATTAAAGTAACACAGAATCCCCGCAACGTCAATGCCTTTCCCCCGTCGGCGTTACCGCGAGACTATCTCGACGGGGAAATCCTCCGGCATCGGGGCGTCCGTGTCCACGAACGACCACGGTAACGTGGTCTGCGGCGGCTTGACAGAAAGGTACGCTTCCGGCCGCAGACCGCTCTCCTGCCAGGCGGCCTCCCACAGGTCAAAGCGGAAGTGCCCCGTCCAGGCATCGAAACGGCCGCCCCGCCGCCACGCCCCCTCGATGACCGCGGCTCCCCGGCGGTCGCTCTGTGCAAGAAAAGCCTCCACCGTGCTCATCCCGGGCTGATGAAACTTCAACTGGATGCGTCCCCGGTGCCGTGCGAGCCTCTTTCGCAGATACGCCTGCTTGGCCTCCAGCACCTTAAGGGGGGCCGTGGCCGAACGCTCCAGGGCCGTGTGGGGCTTAGGGACAAAATTCGCCACGCTGACGTTCAGGTGGGCCGGACCCCTGCCGGTCTTTTTCCTCTCTTCCGAAATACGACAGCACAGATCCGCGATGGCGTCGACGTCCTCGTGCGTCTCCGTCGGCAGGCCGATCATAAAGTACAGTTTGAGCTGCCGGTATCCCGCCGCGAAGGCCTGCCGGGCCACGTCAAAAAGCTCCCTTTCGTCGAAATCCTTATGCAGGACCTCCCTGAGCCGGGCGCTGCCCGCTTCCGGCGCAAAGGTCAGCGTCGTCTTCTTAAAAGAGGCGAATATCTCCGAGAGTCCTCCGACAATACGGCGCGGCCGCACGGACGGCAACGAGATGCTGATGCCGTTGGCGCCCAGCTCCTTGGAGAGCAGGCTTACCAACTCCTCAAAGTGCGGATAGTCTGAAGACGACAGCGACAAGAGAGAGACCTCCTCATACCCTGTCTCGCGGCACAGGCGCCGCACCGTCTTCAGGATGACGTCCGGCGGGATAAGGCGCAACGGATAAAAACAGACGCGGGCCTGACAGAAGCGGCACCTCCGGGGACAGCCACGCATGATCTCCATCCCGATGCGGTCGTGAACGATCTGGATATAGGGGACGATCCAGTGGTGATCCTGCCAGACGGCTGCCGGATCTTTCACGACGCGCTTGGCGATGCGCTGCGGCGCTTTATCAAAGAGCGTCCGGCGTCGGCCGACCTCATCGACTTCATATAAAGACGGGACATAGACACCCGGTATCGTTGAGAGGCGCTCCAGGAGCCTTGATCTTTTCCACCCCTGCCTCTTGGCCGCTTTAACGACGTCCATGATCTCCAGAAAGACCTCCTCGCCTTCGCCGATGACAAAGGCGTCTATGAACGCCGCCATCGGCTCCGGGTTCAATGCGCTCCCGCCGCCGGCGATGACCAAGGGGAACGACGCATCGCGTTCGCTCGCCCTCAGGGGTATCCCGCTCAGATCAAGGACGTTCAGGACATTGGTGTAACAGAGTTCATAGGACAAGGAAAAACCGAGGACGTCGAAGTCCTTGACGGCATGGCGCGTCTCCAGCGACCAGAGCGGCAGGCCGCGCGCACGCATCGCCGCCTCCATGTCGAGCCACGGCGCAAAGACACGCTCGGCGAGGCAATCCCCCCGCCTGTTGACGAGGTCGTACAAGAGACGTATGCCCAGGTGGCTCATCCCGATCTCATAGGTGTCGGGAAAACACAGGCCCACCCGCACGTCCGCCGCCGCCCAATCCTTCGTGACCGACCCGACCTCGCGACCGATGTACCGCGCGGGCCTGGAGACCGACAACAGCAGCTCCTTATCCAAGGTTATGGTGTTGCTCATATTCCCTCTCGTTACCTCGACAATGCAACGGTCGGCGCGAGCGTTTCCAGGCCGGATGGGGGATCCTCTGCCGGCAGAGGATCCCCCATCCGGCCGCAGCGCTCACTTCTGCTTGGCGATATTAAGGACGACGCCCAGTGCCAGCAGGTTGAAGACGAGCGAAGAACCGCCGTAGCTGAAGAGCGACAAGGGCAGCCCGACGACCGGGCACATCCCGGCGTTCATCATGATGTTGACCGCGACGTGAAAGAAGAGCACCGACGCCACGCCGCAGGCGAGCATCCGGCCGTACATGTCCTTGGCGGTCTCGGCGATGCGCAGGATCGCGAAGATCAATACGCCGTAGAGCAGGATCAAAACGACGCTGCCCAGGAGGCCCCACTCCTCCGCCCAGACGGAAAAGATAAAATCGGTATGCCGCTCCGCCAGAAAGTTCAGCTGACCCTGGGTGCCGCTCATGAAACCCTTGCCCAGCAGCCGTCCCGAGCCGATGGCGATCTTCGACTGAATCACGGTGTAGCCGGCGCCCAGCGGATCGCTGCTCGGGTCCAGAAAGACCAGGAGGCGCAATTTCTGATAGGCCTTAAGAAAATGCCAGAAGACAGGCAGACCCGCCAGGCCGGCCGCAAAGAGCCCCGCCAGATAGGAGAGACGGACCTGCGCCAGGAACGCGCAGGAGAAGAAGATAAAAAGATACACCATGGCCGTCCCCAGGTCAGGCTGGGCCATGACCAGGAGCGTCGGCAGGAACGTCAGGCCCAGGGGGATCACACACGCCTTGACGAAGTTGGCCGCGTGCGCGTCGGCGTGGACGCCGAGGATCGTCTTGGAACTGTAATATCGCGCCAGGACGAGGATGAGAACGAACTTGCCCAGTTCCGATGGTTGGAACGAGACGCCGCCCAGCGTGATCCACCGCTGCGCGCCCATGATGGTCCGTCCGGAGACGAGCACGAAGAGCAGGGTGATCAACGCGAAGAGATAGAGCGGCGCCATGAAAAAGTTCAGACGCCGGTAATCCAGGTAGGCCATCAAGAACATGCCGCCCAGGCCGATGGTCATCCACATCACCTGTTTGACAAAGGCCTCCTGAAGGATGAAGGCACCCTTCTGATGACAGCTGCTGTACAGACACAGCAGCCCCGCCGCCAAAATCAGCACGAGCACCAACAATAAGACGAACTGCGGCCGGTATCTCATGGCCACCTCCCTCTGTTCTTGGCCTCCTCAAAGACGACGCGGGCCACTTCGCATGCCTCGTGACTCGTCTCGCCGTGCTCGAGAAAGACACAGAAGGAATATTTCGGATCGTCGGCCGGAAAGAACCCCGCCACCCAGGCGTGCGAGGGCTTCCCGGTCACCTGGGCCGTGCCGGTCTTGGCGCAGATATCCAGGCCCTTGATATCCAGGTTGTGCGCCGTGCCGCTGGAAAGCGAGACCGGATAGCGCAGTGCCTTTTTGATCATCGCAAGGTCATCTGTGTTCACGTTTATCTTTTTTGCCGGCCGAACGACCAACGGCTCTCCGCCAATGGTCTGTGTCAGGTGCGGCGGCGGCAGAAACCCGCCGTTGGCGATGGCCGCCATGAGGCGCGTCACCTGCAGGGGCGTGACCAGGACAAAGCCCTGGCCGATGGCGAAGTTCGCCGTGTCGCCGTCATACCAGTTTTCAAACCGCGTCAGGTTCTTCCATACGCGGCTGGGGATGAACCCCGCCGCCTCCTGCCCCCCCTCAATCCCCGACGTCTCACCGAGACCGAATTCGTGCGCCATGCGCGCCATGCCGTCCGGGTTGGCGCGAAAACCCAGATGATAAAAATAGACGTCACAGGAGTGCGCCATGGCCTGAAAGAAATCCTGGACGCCGTGCGTGGACCAGCATTGGAAGTACCGGTCGCCGATCTTGAGGCGGCCCCGACACACGAAGCTCATCGAGACGGGGAAACTGCGGGCCTTGAGCGCCGCGGCGGCTGTCACGACCTTGAAGACCGAACCGGGCGCAAACGAGGCGGCGGTCGCCCGGTTCATGAGCGGGGCCTCGGCCGACGTCAGATAGGCGTTGAGCTTCCTGTTGTCCGACCGGTCGATAAAGACGTTGGGGTCGTAGGAGGGCTTGCTGCACAAGACGAGGATCTCGCCCGTCTTGACGTCCATTACGAGAAAGGCGCCGCTATGCGCCCGCATGGCCGCGTACGCCAACTGCTGGAGCTCAAGGTCTATCGTCGTCGTCACGTCCTTGCCTGATTCCGACGGCCGGTAACCGATCAGCCGCACCTTGCGGCCGAGGCTGTCGACCTCGATCTGCTCGCCACCCTTTTGCCCGCGCATGAAGATATCGAGCGCCTCTTCCAAGCCGCTCACCCCGACCTTATCCTTGAAGTCATACCCGTAGGACCTCAGGCGGGTGATCCGTTCCCGGTCGATCTCGCTCAAGTACCCCAACACGTGCGCCGTCACCTCCCGGTGCGGGTAAAAACGTTTAGCGTTGAGGTGCACGGCGACGCCCGGCAGGCTCAGCTCCTGTTCGGCCACCGCGATCGCCTTCTCTTTGTCAATCCCGACGGCGATGGGGACCGGCGTGAACGGATTGAGGTAGCCCTTCTTATACGCAAAGGCCGTCTCCTCCGGCGTCATCCCCAAGAGCGCGCCCAGGTTCGCGAAGGTCCTCTCGCGGTCATAGAGCTCCTGGGGGATGATGACGACGTCGAACGACAGCACGTTGTCCGCCATCAGCCGACCTTCCCGGTCGTAGATCCGGCCGCGGTACGGCTCCTGGGGGATCAAACGGATGGCGTTGCGCTGGCTTAGATCAAAGTAACGCGGACCGCGCACGCCCTGAATCATGACAAGACACAGGACCGCTGCCGCCAACATCAGGAGGACGAAGATTCGGTAAGTCCCAAGTCGCATTGTCGTGAAAGGCGGTAGAGCGCAAAGGCCGCGACGAGCGTGCCGGCGGCTGTCAGGCCCACGCGCAGGAAGAACGCGACGACAGACCCCCGCGGGCCCGCGTCAAAAAAGAGGAAGCGGCCCATCCCCACGCCGAGGCGCTGGACAAAAACCGCCAGGAACACGATAGGAAAGACAAAGATATCCTGCTGTCTGTTCAAAAAACGCGTCCCGTAGACGACGCCAAGACTCACCAGCGCGAACGATACGGCATACAGGCCGAAGACATCGAGGCCAAAAATATCTTTGACCATACCGCACAGCGCCGCAAACAGGACGTTGTCGCGCACGTCGTAGCTGTGGAAATACGCGTAGAGCACGACCGCGGCCAGGAGCGGATCAAAAAAAGAAACGGAGGCACCGGTCAGATGATCGACGACGACCTGCGCCGCGAGGAGAAAAAAGGGCCAGAGAAATCTATTCTTGAGCACCGTCATGGCCTCGAGACCACGATGAGAACCTCTTCGAGTGCGCCGGGTGAGACCGCCGGATCCAGATACGCGAACATCCCCAGCCCCGAGGGCTCCGTGCCGACGAAGCGCACGACGCCGATCAGGACCCCGGGGGGATAGGTCATGTTCAGGCCGCTCGTGATGATAAGGTCTCCCTCGCGCGTGCCGGAGTCACGGTCCAGAAAACGCATCTTGCAGCGGCCGTCCAGCGTCCCCGAGACGAGACCCTGTTCGCGCGTGCGCTGGTTCATGGCGGGCACGGCGAGGTCCGGATCCTGGATCAGCATGGCCTTTGAAGAAAACTGCCCGACCTCGAGCACCTTGCCGGCCAGCCCGGCCGGCGTCACGACGGGATCGTACGGCCGCACGCCCGAGGCACGACCTTTGTTGAGGATGAGATACGGCCGCAGCGCGTAAAACTCCTTGCCGATGACGTTGGCGGCCACCGAGACGTACGCAGCGCCCTCCTTAAGGCCCAGGAGCTCCCGGAGCCGCGCGTTTTCGGAGACCGCCTCCTCGGCGCGCAGCATGTTCTGCTTGAGCGCCGCGTTCTCGCGCTCGAGGCGCAAGCGGTTCCAGTAACTCGGATGGAAGAGGAAGGCCGCGCGCACCTCGTGCGTGACGGCGCGCACCAGCGTCAACGGAAAGCTGACGGCGTCCGTCACGCGCACGCGCAGATAATAGGTGGTGTTACGATAAGCGAGGAAGACGATCCAAAGGAGGGCAAAGACAAGAACGGATATCTTGATGAGCTTTTGTTTGGGGAAAAACACGGCGCCCAGTCGGATGGATCGCTAAATGCCTTCGGTCTTCATGGCGACCGAGACATCGCGCAGGTACTTGCTGTCGAGTTCCAGCACCTTGCCCGTCCCGCGGGCCACGGCCGTCACGGCGTCCTCGGCAATGTGCACCGGCAGGCCCGTCTCTTCGGCGATGATCCTGTCGAGCCCCTTCAACTGGGCACCGCCGCCCGCCATCACGATGCCGCGGTCGATCAGATCCGCGGCCAGCTCGGGCGGCGTCCTCTCGAGGGCGATCTTGGTGGAATCCACGATGGCCCGGACCGGTTCGGCGATCGCGTCGCGGATCTCTTCGGACGTGATGGTCACGGTCTTGGGCAGACCCGCCACCAGATCGCGTCCCCGCACCTCCATGCTCAACTCCTCTTCCAGAGGATAGGCCGAACCGATCTTGATCTTGATGTTCTCAGCGGTGCGCTCACCAATCATCAGATTATAATTCTTCTTGAGATATTCCACGATCGCCGTGTCGATCTCGTCGCCCGCGATGCGGATCGACTTCGAAAAGACGATACCGGACAGCGAGATGACGGCGACCTCCGTCGTGCCGCCGCCCACGTCCACGATCATGTTTCCCGCCGGCTCCTGGATCGGCAGGCCCACGCCGATGGCCGCAGCCAGGGGTTCCTCGACCAGATGGACCTCGCGCGCGCCGGCGCGCATCGCCGAATCCTTCACGGCCCGGCGCTCCACCTCCGTGATCCCGGAGGGGATGGCAATGATCATGCGCGGGCTCACCAAGACGCGGCGGCGGTGCACCTTCTTGATAAAATAGCGCAGCATCGCCTCCGTGATGTCGAAGTCCGCAATGACGCCGTCCTTCATGGGCCGGATCGCCAGGATGTTTCCCGGCGTGCGGCCGAGCATATTCTTGGCCTCATCGCCGACCGCCAGGACACGGTTGACGGTCACGCCCTTTTTCAGGGCCACCACCGAGGGCTCGCAAAGAACAATCCCCTCACCCTTGACATACACGAGGGTCGTGGCGGTGCCGAGGTCGATGCCCATGTCATTTGAAAAAAGCGCGGAGACGGTGCCTAAAACCTTGGAGAGTAATTTATTCATCCGATTGAGCGCCTGCATGTGGCATAGGTGAAATTTGAGATAACTATATCAAACAAGTCCCATGGTGTCAATACAATATTGTTTTTCGACAGAACCCAAAGCGCTTATTTGACAATGAGATGATTCATTGATGAGAGGAACCGGGGGAAGGACTTGTTGATGCACGCCGTGTCATCGAGGCGGCTGGGTCTCCGGCCCGCCAGGCCCGCCACGAAGAGGCTCATGGCCGTGCGGTGGTCGCCAAAGCTCCTGAAGGACGCCCCCGGAAACGCCTGGACGCCGGATATCAGGATGTCCTCCCTTTTACTTAAAGCCCTAACCTTAAGATAGACACCCAGTTTCAACAAATTCGAACGCATCGACTCTATCCTGTCCGTCTCCTTGACGCGCAGCTCCCCTGCTCCTTTAATGACGGTCGTCCCGTCTGCGCGGGCCGCTGCGACCAAAAGGATAGGCAGCTCATCGATCATGGTCGCGATCTCGCGCGTCTCGACAACGGTGGCGCGCAGCCGGCTCGAACATACCTCCAGGTCTGCGAACGGCTCAAAACCCGAGCGTTTATTGAAGACGCGTATTTTCGCCCCCATGCGCTTAAGAACCCACAGCAAGCCGATGCGCGTGGGGTTCAGGTTGACCTTTTTGATCAGCACGCGGGCCTGCGGCGCCAGGAGACCGGCAACGATAAAAAAGGCGGCGCTCGAAAAATCTCCGGGCACGGCGAGTTCTCCCGGTGACGTGAGGCGCGAAGGCTCAAGGCAGACCCCCCGCGCTTCACGATGGATCTTCGCGCGAAAAAGCTTAAGCATCCGCTCCGTGTGGTCACGGCTCACGACAGGTTCTGTGACGCGCGTGGCGCCGCAGGCCCAGAGCCCCGCCAAGAGGATCGCCGACTTGACCTGGGCGCTGGCAATCCTTTGTCTCCAGGCGATACCCTTGAGCTGCGACGGAAAGATAGTAACCGGCAAAAATTCATTCCCCGCCGTGTCGCGCCGTCCCTTCAGGCTCGCCCCCATAAGCCGCAACGGCTCCATCACCCGGCCCATCGGACGTCTCAACAAAGAGGACGCCGCATCCAGACGCGACACGAACGGTTGCGCGCTCAAAAGACCCATCAGGATGCGGGCGCTCGTCCCGGACTCTCCCATGTATAAATCGCCTTTGGGCCCTCGCAGGCGGCCCGAGGCCTTTACGGTCACGCAGGCCCGCGCAGGGGCAGCCGCAATCCGCACACCCATCATGCCGAGCGCGCGCAAGGTCGCCCTGCAATCATCGCAGAAGAGAAAATTCGTAATGCGGGTCGTGCCGGATGACAGGGCCGCGCACATCGCGGCGCGGTGGGAGATGGATTTATCGCCCGGGGGACGGACGGTCCCTCTCAGCGACGTGCACGGTTTGATGACAATGGGCCTCATGGTTTTTTCATTATATCATGAAGCGGTCCGTTTGCGAGGCGCCGCCTTGGGCGCCTCTTTCAAGGCGTCCTGCATCTCTGCCGGAAGCGGCGAAGAAAACTGCACCCTCTGGCCCGTCACGGGATGCGTGAAGCCCAGTTCCTGGGCGTGCAGGGCCAGGCGCGAAAAGTTATTCTTTCTGCCGTAAACAGAATCGCCCAGGACCGGATGCCCCAAATACGCCAGGTGCACCCGCAGCTGATGCGTGCGGCCGGTCTGTGGCAAGAGCGCCACGGCCGTGAACGACCCGAAACGTCTCATCACCTTATAGACGGTGCGGGCCTCTTTGGCGTCATCGCTGAAACCGACGGCCATCCGCTTGCGGTCCGTCTTGTGCCGGCGGATCGGGATGTCGATCACGCCCTCGTCAAAGGCCACCTCCCCGCTCACCAAGGCCACGTACCGGCGCTCGATCGTATGGTCCTTGAATTGCCGGGCCAGGTGCATGTGCACGGCGTTGGTCTTGGCCACCACCATCACGCCGGAGGTCTCCTTGTCCAGCCGGTGGACGATACCGGGGCGCTCTTTGCTCAATTGCGATAAGGTAGGGATATGGTACAGGAGCGCATGGACCAGTGTGTGCGCACGGTGGCCGGCGCCGGGATGGACGACGAGACCGGCGGGCTTGTCAATGACGCACACCGCCTCGTCCTCATAAAGAATATCAAGAGGGATATTTTCTGCGACGAGCCCGGCCGCCGGCAGCTCGGGGGCGAGCCACGAGACGCGGTCACAACACCTCAGCTTATAATGGGCCTTGGCGGGCTTGCCGTTCACCCAGGCCTTTCCGCTCGCGATGACGCCCTGGATGACGGTGCGCGAAAAATCCGGCTCGTGCTCCTTGATGAAGACGTCGAGCCGCTTGCCCTGACCCGACGCCTCGACTACGCAGCTCGTCTGCGGCATCGTAAGACCCCCAGCCAAGCGACGCCGGCCCCCATCACGACGAGCGCCATCCATTGAAAGACGCTCAAGGAAAAATAGTAAGGCCTGGGGTCTGCCCGGACGAACTCCATGAAAAAACGCTGCAGGCCGACCGCGACCAGGTACCAGGCAGCGATACGCCCCTGTCCTGTGGTGTCGCGCCGCTGGAGGCGTGTCAAGAAGAACGACACGATCAAAAGCGTCGCTGCGTCGAGGAGTTGCGATGGAAACAGCCGCATGCCGTGCGACCTGAAATAAAGGCCCCATGCAACGGGAAAACCGTAGCAGCAACCGTTGAAGAAACACCCGATGCGGCCCACGGCCTGGCCGAGCGCGGCAAACGGCGCGATGCTGTCGAGCACGGCGCTCACGGACCAGCGCTGGCGCCGCGCGTAAAGGATGAGCGCGGCCACGCCGGCCGTCAGGCCGCCGAACCAGACCAGCCCGCCGTGGTGCAACCGGATGACCTCCAGGCCATCGCCGATAAAATCCTGCCAGTTCAAGAGGACGTATAAGAGTCTCGCCCCCGCGACGCCGGCGGCCAGGAGGATGACGGCGAGGGTGGTGACCTGTTCCCCGTCCAGCCCCCGGCGAGCGGCCTCGCGCACCCACAGGGGCACGCTGATCAAGAACGCGAGCGCCACGAAGACGCCGTACGTGTAGATCGTAAAAAAGGAGCACTTAAAGAGTATGGGAGCCATCGTTACACCTCATTTCCCGGATGAGCGCGATGACGATCAGGATCCCGCCGCAGGTGATCGCCGTGTCCGCGATGTTGAAGACCGGCCAGACCCGAAAGTCGAGAAAGTCAATGACATAGCCGTGGCGTAGGCGGTCGATCATGTTCCCCAACGCCCCGCCCAGGATCAGGGCAAAGGCGGCAGCCACGCGGCTATCCGTCACGCGCAGGCCGAAGAAGCGACCAAACAGATGCGGCCGCCAGAACGCGATGATGATCGCCGCGATAGAGACGCAGGCCACGGCGATAAAAAAAATAGCGGCATCCGGTAAGAGCCCGAATGCCGCGCCGCGATTATGGACGAGCGTCAAATGAAAGATATCTCCAAAGACGGGAACGGAGCCGCCGGGGACAAGCGCCGCCTCGACCAGATGCTTGCTCAGTCGATCCAGCACCAGGATACCACCTGCGGTAAGGAATACGGTAATCAAAGACACTCTCTTGGGGGGCGCCTTGCCTAAAGCGTCTTTTCCTTCTTCTCCTGACACCTCAGACAGAGCATGGCGTACGGTACGGCCTTCAAGCGGACCTTCGTGATCGGCCTTTTGCACTCCTCGCAGAAGCCGAACTTTCCTTCGTCGATCTTGCTCAGCGCATGATTGATCTCCTGCAGGACCATGCGCTCTTTGGAAGCGAGCCCCAGGGAGAACTCCCTGTCATAGGTATCCGTGGCCACGTCCGCCATGTGAAAGGCGTATCCCGAGTTGTCACCCGAGGCCTCTTTCTGGGACTTCTTCAGGGTCTCCTCGGAAATATGCGCGATATCGCCGATGATCTCCTCGCGCTTCTCCAGGAGCACCTTTTTATAGACCTGCGCATCCCTCTTTGTTATCTTGCGTACCTTCACGCGTCTGTCCTCCTTGATAGGCATGGGCATGATGCTGTCACCGAATTCAAGGGCAAGATTATAACCGCAAACGCGGCTGCATGCAAATACTTTTTTTCGCGCGCCCGTTGCGGCACCTGCCGACGCGCAGAATCCGCCAACGCTCCGGGACGGATAGACGCCCTCAGTTTTCCCCGCCGACGGCGGCGACACAGCGGCCGCAGATCGCCGGATGGGCCGCATGCGCGCCGACATCCTGGACATAATTCCAGCAGCGCGCGCACTTCGTGCCGGCCGCCCGCGCCACCTGGAGAATGAACGGCTGATCGAGATCCTCCTGTAAAACCACATCCATGGCGGAGACGATAAAAATAAACCGCAGGTCTTGTCCGTGACGCTCGAAGTGACGGTAGAGCGCGGCGTCCTTTAACGACAGGTGCACGCACGCCTCGAGCGAACTGCCGATCGCGCCCGCGGCGCGCTTCTCTTCCAGGGCCTTCAGGATCGCCGGACGCAGGCTCAAGATCGCGTCGATCGATGCCACGTCCTGCGGATGCACGGCGGCCGCCCTGATCGGCTCGGGCCAGCTCTCCAACTGGACGCTGGCCTGTCTCTTCTCGGGGCCCTCAGGGATAAAACGGTATATCTCCTCGGCCGTGAACGGCGCCGCCGGCGCCAGCATCACGGCGAGGGCCCGGACCATCGCTTCAAGGACCGTCTGGGCCGAACGGCGTTCCTTCGACGCGCGTCCCGCCGTGTAGAGCCGGTCCTTGAGGACATCCAGGTAGAGCGACGAAAGGTCTTCGTTACAAAAGCTGAACAACTTCTGGAAGACGACGTAAAATTTATACGACGCGTACGCCTGATCCGCCGCCTGAAGAGTCTGGGTCAAGCGCACGAGCGCCCAGCGGTCCAGGGGAAGAAGTTCTTCGACCGCGACTCGGTCACATCCCGGATCAAAATCATAAAGGTTGCCGAGAAGAAACCGCGCGGTGTTGCGGATCTTGCGGTAGGCGTCGGCGAGGTTCTTCAGGATGCCTTTCGAGAGCCGAACGTCCTCATTGTAGTCGCTGGCCATGACCCACAGACGCAGGATATCGGCGCCGAACTCTTTGATCACCTCCTGGGGCGCAATGACATTGCCCAGGGACTTGGACATCTTGCGGCCCTCTGCGTCCACGACAAAGCCGTGCGTCAGGACGGCTTTGTACGGTGCCCGGCCGTCAATCGCGACGGAGGAGATAAGCGACGCCTGGAACCAGCCGCGATGCTGGTCCGACCCCTCCAGGTACAGGTCCGCCGGAAGCTTTAAATCGTCTTGCCCCTTCAACACCGCCTGGTGGCTGACGCCCGAATCAAACCAGACGTCCAGGATGTCGGTCGAACGCTCAAAATCCGCGCTGCCACAGGCGCAGCGAAGCCCGGACGCAAGAAAATCTTCTACCGGCGCCTGAAACCACGCATCCGTCCCTTCGTGGGCCGCGCGCTCTGCCAGCCGGCGGATGACGCGAGCGTCCAGCGTATGCTGTCCGCAGACCCGGCAGACGAGGGCCGGGATCGGCACGCCCCAATAACGCTGGCGCGACAGACACCAGTCCGGCCGCTGGGCCACCATAGCCGCGATCCGGTCGCGTCCCGAGGCCGGGACCCACGTCACGTCCTTTTCGATGCTGTCGAGAAGTTTCTGACGCAACCCCTCATGGTCGACCTTGAGGAACCATTGGTGCGTCGCCCGGAAGATGATCGGGCTCTTGCAGCGCCAGCAGTGCGGATACGAATGAGTGACTTTTTCAGCCGCCAGCAACAACCCATCATGGCGTAACTTCTTGATGATGCCCTCATTGGCCTCAAAGACGTGCTCGCCCGCCCACGGCGGCACGGTATCGTCAAACCGGCCCCGCCCGTCGACGGGCATAATGACGGGCAGATTGTACTTCAACCCCGTCAGAAAATCTTCCTGGCCGTGGCCGGGGGCGGTGTGCACGCAGCCCGACCCCTCCTCCTTGGAGACATAATCCGCCAGGACCACCCTGCCCTCGCGTAATCCGAACGGATGCTGATACGTCAGGCCTTCGAGCTGGGCCCCCTTGAAGGAACGGCTGATCTTGGCAGCGCCCCAGCCTAACTTCTCCTTCAGGCCTGCCTCAAAAAGGTCCTTACCTAATATAAGAGACCCCTGCGCCCTCTGGACGCAGACATAGGTGAGATCCGGATGTACGGCGACCGCGACATTGGCAAGCAAGGTCCACGGCGTCGTGGTCCAGATCAGGAGAAATGATCCTTCCTTCAGGCCGAGCGCTGCGGCGCGCGCATCCACCTTGAGTGCGAACGTCACGAAGACGGAATCCGATTCGTGGTCCGCGTACTCGACCTCCGCCTCCGCCAGGGCGGTCTCGCACTTGTAACACCAATTCACGGGCTTGAGACCCCGCGCCACATATCCTTTTTCGACGAGCGTCGCGAACGCATCAAGGATCGCCCTCTCATAACCGTGACCGAGGGTCAGATACGGATGCTCCCAGTCGCTGACGATGCCCAGACGCTTGAAATCCTCCCGCTGGATCCCGACGTACTTCATAGCGTAATCATGTGCCATTTTGCGGAAGGCGACGCGATCCACCTGATCCTTGGCCTTGTGCAGTTCCTTAAAGAGGGCGTGCTCCACCGGCAGGCCGTGACAGTCCCAGCCCGGGATGTACGGCGTATCGTAGCCTTTTAAAAACCGATACCGCACCACGATGTCCTTGAGCGTCTTGTTGAGGACGTGGCCGATGTGGATCCGGCCGTTGGCGTACGGCGGTCCGTCGTGCAGAACGAACTTAGGCCGCCCCTTGCCCCGCCGGCGCATCATGGCGTAGAGCTCCAACTCCTGCCACGCAGCCAGCGTCGCCGGCTCGCGCCGGGCGAGATCCCCCTTCATCGGAAAATCGGTCTTGGGTAAATTTAGTGTTTTTTTGTAATCCATATCCGACGGCTTGGCGGTTTCCCGATTGCCTCGGAAACTGTTTCCGGGCTGTTCGGGAAAGGATACCCCCTAAGAACCAAGGTACTTGCCGATCAGGGGGGCGAGGTCTTTCTTCAGTTTCTTCGGGATCGCGTCCTTCTGCGTGATGATGGCGTATTTGAGCGCGTTGCGGCAGGGACACGAGGAGGCCTCGGCGGCCTTGCGGACGACCGCCCTGAGCAATTTTTTTGAGCTGTCGGCGTTCTTCGTCAGGTTGGCGATGATCATCTCGACGGTTACCGCCTCCTCGGATTCGTACCAGCAATCGTAATCCGTAACCGCGGCGACGGTGACGTAGCACATCTCGGCCTCGCGGGCCAGGCGGCTCTCTGCCATGTTCGTCATCCCGATGATGTCCATGCCCCAGGAGCGGTAAAGGTTGGACTCCGCGCGGGTCGAAAACGCCGGCCCCTCCATATTCAGGTACGTGCCGCCTTGGTGTATCGCAAGCCCCATCCCCTTTGCGGTCTCATAGATAATGTCCGAGAGGCGCCGACAGACCGGATCCGCGAGGCCCACGTGCACGACGACGCCGCCGCGATAAAACGTCATCACGCGGCCGCTGTTCGTCCGGTCGACAAACTGGTCCGGAAGGACAAAGTCCAGGGGCCTGAGGTCTTTCTTCAGAGAGCCGCAGGCGGAGACCGAGATGAGGTTCTCTACGCCCAGCATCTTCATAGCGAAGACGTTCGCCCGGTAATTGATCTCAGACGGCGACAGGGTGTGCCGGGATCCGTGACGCGGCAGAAAGACCACCTCCGCGCCGTCGAGGGTACCTGTGCGCAAGACATCCGAGGGTTCGCCGAAGGGCGTCTTGAGAGCGACCTCCTTGAGATCTCTGATCCCCTCCATCTTATAAATACCGCTGCCCCCTATGATCCCTACCTTCGCCATGTCAATGCTCCTTCGATAATTCCCCGCCCCGGCGGCACGCCGCATGGATCGCCGCTATCAGGGCCTGGGGCGTCTTGCCCTCATTTTCCAAAAGGTTCATGCCCGCTTCCGTGGTCCCGCCCTTGGAGCAGACGCGCTTGATGAGCGTCGGCGCGTCAAAGTTGACCGACAAAATAGCCAGCGTCCCCGAGACCGTCGCGTGAGCCAGGCGTTGGGCCGTCGCTTCTTCGATGCCCAGTTCCTGCGCCGCCTTGATCATGAACCGCGCGATCTCATCAGGCGATAGGACATCCTTCAGGTAGGCGACGAAAGCCGGGCCGCTGCCCGAGACAGCCGTCACGGCGTTCATCTGCTCGTCTGGAACAACGACGACCGCGCCCACGGCCTCAAAGATCTTTTTGGCGAGCGCCTGGTGGGAAACGCTCACGGAAGGACCAAAAGAGAGAGCCGTCACGCTGCGACCGATCAAGGCGTTGAGGTTCGGCATCGCCCGCACGACCGCGCCTCCGGCCAGGGCCCTTTCGAGATACGCCAGCGGGATGCCGGCGGCGATGGAGATGACGAGTTTCTGGGGCCGGGCCGCGGCCGCCGCGAGGACCGGATCAATATCCTGAGGCTTGACGGCGACGAGAACGACGGCGCTCGCCTCGATCAAATCCCGGAGCGAAGACGCACCGCGGCCTCCGACACGCCGAACGACCCCCTCCTGCTTGGCCGTATCGATGTCGAAAAGGACGATGTCCCATTGAGGCAGGTGGCGCGAAATAGAGGACGTGAACGCCGCGCCCATATTGCCGCAGCCGACAATCCCGATGGTGACGCCTCTATCGCTCATGTTCTTTCTCCGAAGAGAGCCCGTCCCAGCCGCACGCAGGTGGCACCTTCCTCGACCGCCACCTCGAAGTCATCCGTCATGCCCATCGATAATTCCCGAAGACTGACCTCCGACGGCCGCTGACCGTTGAGGTCGCCCCGCAGCTCCCGGAGCCGCCGGAAAACCGGCCGGACACGTTCTGCGTCATCGACAAAAGGCGCGACCGTCATCAGGCCGGTGACGCGCAGGTGGGGCCGCGTCCCTATCGCGGTCAATGCCGGTGCCAGCTCGACGACGGTGAAGCCGTACTTGGAGCTCTCGCCCGAAACGTTCACCTCGAGCATGATCTCCTGCACCTTATTCCTCCGGGCCGCGTGTCTTTCGATCGCCTCGGCCACGCGCAGGCTGTCCACGGAGTGAATCACGTCAAACAAACGGACCGCCTCGCGGGCCTTGTTGGTCTGGAGGTGTCCGACAAGATGCCAGCCCAGCGCCGCGCCGCGTTCCTGCGCGAAACGGCTAAGCCGCTCATATTTCGAAAGGGCTTCCTGGAGACGGTTCTCGCCGATCTCTCCCACGCCGGCCGCGATCGCCTCCTCGATGCGCGCGACATCCACCCCTTTGGTCACGGCCACCAACATCACATCGGCCGGGTCGCGGCCGCTGCGCTCGGCAGCCCGCGCGATCCGTTCGCGGCAGGAAATAAGATTATTGCGGATCACGCCACCACCTTATGGAAATCCCCAGGTAAGCCCCTGCCTGCGACAGGCAAGGGCTTACCCATCCCGTGACATCCCGCCCCCTATTTCCCGCTGGTGGCGGGATCAAAAGTAATCCTGATACAGGTGCTTGATGGAATCGACCAGACGCGTCACTTTATTTCTTGACTCCTGAAGGAGAAAGGGCGCCTGCTCGCTCGCGGCCGAGCGGCAGCGCCTCACGAGACCCGCGGCGGCGGCGCAGGTAACGGACTGGGAAACCGGCATGTGCGCCATTCCCCGCGGCACACCCAGACGCACCGGCAGCGAGAGATCCTGCTCCAGCTTTTCGAGCAGACCTTCGACGAGGCTCAGGCCGCCGGTCACGACGACCGACATCCCGGGACGCGTCAAGGCGCGGCTCTCGGCCACGGCGTCGTGGAGAAGCGCGACGAACTTGTCCATCTCCGAGACCACGGCGCCGACGAGGTCTCTCTTGGAGACGGGCCGGAACATCCCCTCGGCGCGGATCATGACCGCGTCAAACTCCTGAGGCTCGGCATCGATCTCAAGCGCATCCCTGACGATATTCTGAGCTACCTCCATCGTCACGTGACAATAATTTGCGATGATCTCCACGAGGTTGCGGCCCCCAAAGGACAGGACGCGCACATAGCACGCCTTGCCCTCCCTGAAGATGACGACACCCGTGAGCGTGTCGCCGATGTCTATGAGCACGACGCCGCGCTCCCTCTCTTCCTGGTTCAGGACGGCCTCGGCCGCCGCCAGGCTCGCCGCGCGCACCTCGACCACGTCCACGCCCAGACGCTCCACCGCCTTCACCACATTGCTGACGTGCGCGTACGGCGCCGTCACCACCAGGACCTCGGTCTCCAGACGCCGCCCCTGCAGCCCTAAGGGATGATATGTCATGGGGTGACGGTCGATCGAATACCCCTGAGAGATCTCGTGGATCAGAACCTCATCCAGCTCCGTCCCCAGCAACCGCGCCTGGTCGGACAGATACGCCAGATCGCGGCGCGTGATGGAGCGCGTCCCCCGCTCGGAGAGGGCCATGGCGACCCGGCTCCGGCGCGAGACGATATAGTTGCCGTTGATGCTCAGGGAGACCTGGAGGACCTTGTGCCCGATTTGACCCTCCATGCGCCTCACCACGGGCGCGAGGACGTCAGATAAGGCGGCCAGGTCATTGACCACTCCTTTAAAAATTCCTTTGACGGGGGCTGTCTCGATGAAGAGCTCTGGGGCGGGCCCGGCCGCCGCTGTCCTGGCCGCGGCGAGCGACACCTTCTTCGATCCGATATCGAGCGCAAAGACATACCCGGGAGCGACGAGACGCGGCCTCCACCCGTTCTTCATCGGTCTCTCCTGTGCCCCGATTCCATTCCGACGACGGGCTCCCTCGGCCTCAAATCCAGATACGCCACCTCGCCGATGTCCAATCCGAGGTTCTTGATGATCGCCGGTAAAAGATCCAATTGCTCGTCGAGACGGCGGTCCCGAACCTTCACCTCCAGGCCACCGCCAAGATAAAACGAAAGCTGTCCACCGGGACCGACAACGATCCTGCTCACGCGCTGGTCGCCCTCCGGCATATCCCGGATCAAGCTGCTGCCCTGACGCTCGATGGCCCCGGCCAGGCTCAGGGCCTTGCGCAGATACGCATGCCCGTAACGAAAGCCGCTCTGGACCTTCGGCAGGCGATCGGCCACACCCTCCACCAGAGGCAGGCGCACGGCCTCGGGAGAGGCGACGACGGAAAGCGCCACCCCCTCGGCATCAAAGAGGTAATAACGTCCCTTTTCCACCACGGCCACCGGGACACGCTCATCGGCGATGATGCGCAGCTCCGAAGGCAGGATGCGCCGTACGCGCACCTCATAAAACGTCGGGAACTTGCGGCGGATGCGCTGGGCGAGGCGCACGACGTCCACCTTAAAGATATTCGCGCCGATCAGCTCGTCGCGGATCATCTGGACGTACCGCTGGTCCGCGACGCCCAGGGCCGTGACCTCGCGGACACAGAAGTATTCCGAGGACGTCAGATAATAATGGATCCCCTTGTAGATGGCAAGGCCCGACAGAGCCAGAGCCAACAAAGGTAAGGTGGCAAGCAGGAAGACCGGTCCGCCTTTGCCTCTCTTCTTCTGGCGCGCCATACGCCCTTTCCTCTCCTGTCTAAGAATTCAAGGCCAGCTCGACGATCTTTGTGCACAACGACGTAAACTCCAGGCCCGCTGCCCGGGCCGCCTTCGGAAGGAGGCTCGTCTCGGTCAGGCCCGGAACGGTGTTGATCTCGAGGATCACGGCCCGGCCCTCCTCGTCCAGAATCATGTCCGCGCGGGCGAGGTGCCGGCAGCCCAGGGCGTGATACGCCGTGACCGCATCCTGCCGGGCGCGCTCGGCGACCGCGGCATCGAGGGGGGCCGGGACGACGTACTCGGTCATCCCCTTCTCGTACTTGGCCTGAAAGTCAAAAAAACTCTTTTTGGGGATGATGGCCACGATCGGAAGGGCCGTGCCGTCCAGGACGGAGACCGTGATCTCCCGACCCTCGATAAACTCCTCTACCAGGATGGTGTCGTCGTAACGAAACGCCTTGAGAACGGCGGCGGACAGCTCCTTGCCATGAGACACGAACGAGACGCCGATGCTCGATCCCTGGGCCGCGGGCTTGATAACGACGGGATACCGCAATTCATGCAACAGGGTCATCATCCGCTTTCCGCGCCGGATGATGCGGGTGCGCGGGACACGCAGGCCCGCCCGTTCAAAGAGCCGCCGGGATGCGACCTTATCCATGGCCAGACGGCTCGCCTCCCGGGCCGGACCCGTATACGGCACGCGCATGTCTTCCAGGATCTTCTGGAGGCGGCCGTCTTCTCCGAATCCGCCGTGCATCGCCACGAAGACGACGTCAACGGCGGCCTCGCGTACGAGACGCTGGATCTCCTCTTGTGTCTCCTGTAGGACCTCCAGGGCCAACGCCTGCCATCCGGCATCCTTCAGGGCATTCAAGACGGCCCGTCCGGACTTAAGCGAGATGTCGCGCTCCGACGACAAACCGCCCATCACCACGCCGACTCTTTTAGGTTGCGCGCACAATCGCCACCTCGGGTTCCAACCGAATACGAAAATGATTATACACTTTTCCCTGAATGATTTCCATGAGCTTTATCACATCGGTGAAGCGCGCGCCGCCCGTATTGATGATGAAGTTGGCGTGGCGCGGACTCACCTGCGCGGCACCGACCGCAAAACCCTTGAGGCCGCAGCCGTCGATCAGGCGGGCGGCCGCGTCTCCGGGCGGATTCTTGAAAAAACTCCCGGCGCTCGGAAAGAGCCAGTCCTGATGGACGAAGCGCCAGCCCAGGATACGGCCGATCTGCCGCGTGACGCGGCGCCGGCGGGCCGGGCTCAACGCGAGCGTCGCGCCGGTGACGATCATCGGGGCCAGCGACGTCTGCCGGTAGCCGAAGTCGATCTCTTCGCGCCGCAGGGTGCGGGGACGGCCCGAGGGATCAAGAACATCGACGGACACCACGACGTCTTGCATCTCGCGGTAGGTGCGGGGGTCGTCCTGAGAGCAACACGCCCCGGCGTTCATCACGAGGGCGCCGCCGATCGTGCCGGGTATCCCGGCCAGAAACTCGTGACCGCCCAGATCGAACTTTGAGAGGACCGAGATCAGGCGGCCGATGCGCACACCCGCGCCCACCGTGACCCGCCGGCCCCGGACGCAGATCTTTGCAAAGGCCGGCGTGTCAAGGCAGACGAAGACCTTACGGATCGTGGCATCGTCGAACAACACGTTGCTGCCCGCCCCAAGGACGAAAAGATCCACATCCTTGTCCCGCTCGCGCAGAAAGGCACCCAGCGCCCGCACGTGGACCGGCTCAAACCACCATCGCGCCCGGCCGCCGATCCGGAAGTAATTCCGGCCGGACAGGGCCACGTTGTGACGAATCTTATTCTTGAAAGAGATGCGCGAACTCATGGCTGGCCTTCGTGATATCCCCCGCCCCCAGAAACAAAACAAGGTCCCCGGGTCGGACCGTCGCCCGCACCCGCCCCAAAAGGTCTTCGCGGGACACGTACGTAACGGGACACGGCGTCTTCTCCCTGATGCGCTCCACGAGATTCTCGGCGGTCACACCCTCGATGGGATCTTCGCTCGCCGCGTAGATGTCCGTCACGAAGAGGTGGTCGCAGAGCGGAAAACAGCGCGCGAAGGGGTCCATCAAGGCCTGCGTCCGGGTATAGCGGTGCGGTTGAAAAACCACGACAAGACGCTTGCGCGCGCACGCCCGGGCGCCCTCGAGGGTCGCGGCGATCTCCGTGGGATGATGCCCGTAGTCGTCCACGATCATAATGTCTTTATCTTCGTAGCGGATCTGGAAGCGCCGCTCAACGCCCTGAAAAGATGCCAGGGCCTTGCGGATCGCCTCAGGCTCCAGGCCCAGCTCCAGGCCCAGCGCGATCACCGCCGAGGCGTTGAGGGCATTGTGCCGGCCGCAGAGGGACACGCAAAAACTCCCCAGCGGCTTACCGCGATACGCGCAGGCAAAGCGGATGGACCGCTCGACCGCGGCGTAGCGCCGGATACAGAGATCTGCCTCCTCTGAAAATCCGTACGTCACGAGGCGCGGGGCGTTGTGCACTGCCAATTCATAGAGCGCCGCGTCGTCGCGGCAGGCGATGACGCAGCCTGCCGGTAGCGTCTGTTTCATGAAGGCCGAAAAGGCATGCAGGAGGTTGTCGTATGTCTTGTAATAATCCAGGTGCTCGTGATCGATGTTCGTCACGAGCGAGTACGTCGGCGTGTAACACAGGAACGTGCCGTCGCTCTCGTCGGCCTCGGCCACGAAGAACGGACTCACTCCGCAGCGCACGTTATCCCCGTCCTCCCGCAGGATGCCCCCGACGGCGGCCGTCGGACACAGGCCCGCTGCCGAAAGCAGCGTGGCCGCCAGGGACGACGTCGTGGTCTTGCCGTGGGCGCCGGCCACCGAGATGACGGTCTTATCGGCCATCAGGTCGCACAGAAACTCGGCCCGTTTCTTGACAGGGATGCGCCGGGCGCGCGCGGCGACCATCTCGGGGTTGTCCGCCTTGATCGCGGAGGAGTACACGACGAGGTCCGCGCCCTCGATGTTCTCTTCCCGGTGGCCGATGACGACCGAGGCGCCGGCGGCGCGCAGACGGCGCGTCACGGCCGAATCTTTGACATCCGAACCCGAGACGCGCACACCGGCCTTCATCGCCAGCTGAGCCACGCCACTGACGCCGATGCCGCCGATGCCGATAAAATGGATGTGGCGAAAAGAAGGGGGTGTCATAGCGCGGTCCGGGGCATAGGACTCCCCTCCTTCTTCAACGCGTCCTCCCACATCCGGGACAGGTCCTCCAGGTCCTGGACGCCGAAAAGACAAAGCTTGATGGCCTTTTCAAAAGACCGGCCCTCTTTGATCTTGTCGCATACCGCGTTGAAGCGGTCGATGCCGAATGTCTCGATGATAAAGGAGAGCAGGCTCACCGACTCGGCGTAAAAAAGCTCGACCTGCTTGGAGTCCGCCATCCCTTGGGGATTCATCCCGTGGAGCTTCTCCAGCGGGATGAACGTAGCGTCCTGCCTGGCGGCGAGGACAATCTTCTCGGAACCGAAACGGCGGGCCGGCTCCAGATAGCAGGCCACCCCTTCGTCCAGCCACGCCGGGACGACGTGGCTGCCGATAACCTCATGAAAGACGATGTGACCCAGTTCATGCGGGAGGAGCGCATCGAAGAAGCCGGCGCTGCGCGGGAAGACCCGGATGGTCTTCTCCTGATACGCCGCCAGGCCGCCGGACCACGCCGGCTGACCGGTATCCTCCACATAAGACTCCTGATCGGCATAAATATAGATCTTGGCCCGGTCGTCCCACGTCCAGTAGCCGTACCGGACGAAGCCAAGCTTCTCGGTCAACTCGCCGTAGTACCTCTCGGCGAATTCGATGGTCATATCCACGAAATCCCTGCTCACCCCCTCTTCGTAGTAAACGATGAAGTGACGGCTCTTCGTCTCCTGAAACGCCGTCTCGGCCCGCGCCGGAGACGCCAGGCAAAAAAAGATCAGAAATGAAAATATCCAGTGTCTCATGACAGGATCTCCACCGGACTCAACAGGGTCCCTTCGGCGCGCATCCGGCGCGCCGCCGTGGCCATGACCCTTCGCCGCATCCCGTCGCTAAAAAGAATCCTCAAGAGCGGACCCAGCGCCCCGGCCTCCAGGCGCCTGTCCTCCAGCATCAAAGCCGCCCCCTCTATCGCCAGCGCCCGGGCGTTGGCGACCTGATGGCCGCCCGCGTGGGGGTACGGGATCAGGATGCTCGGCAGACCGAAATAAAGCAACTCATGGAGGACGCCGCTGCCCGCGCGGCTGACGACGAGGTCCGCGGCGCTGTACGCGCGCTCCATCTCGTTGGAAAACTTCATGACGCGGCTTGGGACACGCCAATGTCCGTAGCGCTGCGTCAACGCCTCCGGGTCCCCGCGGCCGCACAGGTGAATGACCTGAACGCGATCCGCGAAACCGCTCTCTCCCACGGCGTCGGGGACGCACGCGTTAAGTCTCTGGGCGCCCTGACTGCCCCCTAATACCAGAAGGGTGGAACGCATCTCATCGAAACCGAATGACCGGCGCGCGGCATCCGCATCGAGGACCGTCAGACTCTGCCTCAAGGGAAACTTTGTCAGCACGATCTTCCTGCGAAGGACCGGCGCCGCATGCCGGCGCGTCGCCTCAAAGGTCACGGCCATCGTATCCGCAAAGAACGCCAGGAGACGGTTGGCCCGCCCGGCAACGACGTTCTGTTCATGGATCATCACCCGGCAGCCGCGCATCTTGGCGGCCGCAACAAACGGTACGGTCATGAACCCGCCGAAACCCACGACCCACTCCGGCCGAAGACGATCCAGCAATCGGCGGGCCTCTCTGAAAAGCCGTGCCGCGCCCCCCAAGCTTCTATTGACCTCGACGGGGACGACCGCACACGAAGACGGCAGCTGACCGGTCAATCCCTCCTTATCCTCCTGAGTCACAAAGGTGATCTTGGCCGCGACGCCCCAGCGCCGGACCGCCTCCTGGCAAAAGCCGACGGCAACAAGAATGTGGCCGCCGCTGCCGCCCGCCACGACCACGATGGCTCTCGATCCCGACGTCATCACAAGATCGTCTCCTCGGTCCGCGAAACGTTCAACAGCAACCCCACGGCAATCATATAAAAGATCAGAGATGATCCGCCGTAACTGATAAAAGGAAGCGGCAGCCCTTTCGTGGGCAGCGCGCCCATCGAGACCCCGATGTTGGTCGCCGAAGAAAAGGCGATGAGTGTCAGGACGCCGACGCAGATCATCTTGCCGAAGGGATCGCGGATCTGCCACGCGACGCGGGCCATGCTGATGATGAGATACACAAAGAGAAGGATCACGCATCCCGTGCCGAGGAGCCCCAGCTCCTCTCCGATAATCGAAAAGATAAAATCGGTGTGCGCCGCCGGCAGGTAGAAAAGCTTCTGTTTGCCCTGCCCCAGCCCCACACCCCACCAGCCCCCCGTCCCCAGGGCGATCTGCGACTGGATGATCTGAAAACCGCTGCCCCTGGGGTCGAGCCAGGGATTCAAAAAGATCATGATCCGGGCCCGTCGGTACGGGACGCTAAAGACCAAAAAGTACAATGCCGGCAGCGCCGCCACGATGCTATACAAGATGTGCCGCATCCGGCAGCCCGCCACAAAGAGCATCGTGAACGTCAGGACTACGAGCGAAACGGCGGTCCCCAGGTCCGGCTGGAGCAGGATCAACGCGACCGTAACGCCCAACACCGCCGTCGGCGGAGCAAATCCCCTCCAGAAGTCTTTCAGGTACGGTGCCCGCCGGGTGATAAAATCCGCCAGATAGATGACAAGCGCAACCTTGATAAGTTCCGACGGCTGAAAGTTGAAACCGCCCAGGCGCAGCCACCTCTTGGCCCCGCCCGCCTCATGCGCGACCCCCGGCAGGAGGACGACGACCAGCGCCAGCAGCGAGACGAGAAACAAAGGTTTGGCGAGCTTCTTGAGCACGCGATAATCTATGGCCATCACGCCGAACATCGCGAGGAACCCGAAGAGGACAAAGAGTGCCTGCTTGCGCAACAGCTGCGTGCTCTGCCCCGAACTCTGCCACGCCGTGACACAGCTCGCGCTGTAGATCATCACGACGCCGATGCAGATCAGGATGAACGTCGTGACGAAAATGGAGATGCGTAGTCGTCGCATGATGCTTTCCCGAGCTGCATCCGGAGGGGGGAGACTCTATGTGGCGGACAATCAGAAGTTTTTCGGCAAGCGTCGGCAAGGTTTTAGGACGAGTTCGGCGGCGAAGTTTTTTGTCGCCAGACGAACGAGTCCTAAACCCAAGCCAACGGCGAAAAACTTCGTCCGCCACATAGAGTCTCCCCCCTCCGGATACGAACCCGCTACTTCAGTTGCGCCACGAGCTCCTTGAAGACGCGACCGCGGTGCTCATAGTCCGTGAACATGTCGAAACTCTTGCACATCGGCGACAACAGGACGCAGTCACCGGCCTGCGCCCGGCTAAAGGCGGCCGTGACCGCCTCCTCAAAGGCGGCTGCGCTCTGGATGGGCAGGACGCCCCGCCACGCCGCGGAGATGCGGTCCCCTGCCTCGCCGACGACCACGGCGGCCTTCGCCTTGGCGCGCACCAAAGGCGCGATACGACCAAAGTCACTGCCCTTGTCGCGGCCGCCGACGATCAGGACCGCCGGCTTGAGGACGTTCTTGAGCGCCCAGACCGTCGACGCGATATTGGTGGCCTTGGAGTCATTGATAAAATCAACGCCCTTGACCGTGCGCACGAACTCCAGACGGTGCTCGACGCCCTTGAAGACCGCAAAGACCTCTTCACATATTTCTTGCGGGATGTCCAGGCAGCGCGCCACCGTCCGCACCGCCATCTGGTTCTCGTTACCTCGCCTCTCCCGCGGTTCCTTATTAAAAAAAGCGACGCGCGCCCGCGTGGCCCCGGCCAAAAAACGAAGGTGCTCTTCGCCATAATTCAAAACGAGCCAGTCCTCAGGCCCCTGATTCATGGTGATGCGCTTCTTCGCCTCAAAATACGCGCGTATGTCGGCATAACGGTCGAGATGATCGGGTGTCAGGTTGAGGATAGCGGCCACGCGGGGCCTGAAGCCCCGGATCGTCTCCAGCTGAAAAGAGCTCACCTCAAGGCACACGAAGTCTTCGGGTTCGATCTGATCGGCGCAAAGAGAAAAGGGTGAACCAATGTTGCCCAGGATGTGCGCGCGGCGGCCCCACGCGCGCACGACGAGGCCGATCAGCGTCGCGGTGGTCGTCTTACCATTGGTCCCTGTCACGGCGATGATCGGCGCCCGGCACACCGAGGCCGCCAGCTCTATCTCGCTGATGATCTCGATCCCGCGCCCGCGGGCCCAGCGGACCGGCGCGGCGTCCAGGGGAACGCCCGGACTTAAGACCACAAGGTCTGCCGCCGCCAGAGCCCGTTCGGTATGGCCGCCCTTTTCGCCTTCGATTCCGTCGGCGGCCAACGACTCAAAGCGCTCATCGATAGCCGGAGACGTCGCGCCCTCCGTGACAAAGACGCGTGCGCCCAGGCGGAGAAGCAACTGGGCCGCCGCCATGCCGCTGCGGGCGCAGCCGATCACCGTCACCCGCTTGCCTTGATAGGACGTCATCTGAGTTTCAGGGTTGCCAGGGTGAAGAACGCGAGGATCACCGCGATGATCCAGAAACGGACGATCACCTTCGGCTCCGACCAACCCAACATTTGAAAATGGTGGTGCAGGGGCGCCATGCGCAGGATGCGCTTCTTGCGCAATTTAAAAGACGCCACCTGCAGGATCACCGATACCACCTCGGCGACGAAGACGCCGCCGACGATCACGAGCAAGAGCTCCTTCTTGATCAGGACCGCCACGACGCCAATCGCGCCGCCCAGGGCCAGCGCTCCCACATCTCCCATGAAGACCGTCGCAGGGTAACAGTTGAACCACAGGAATCCAAGACACGCGCCGACCACCGCCGCGCAGAAGACGGCAAGCTCCCCTACGCCCTCGATGTAAGGGATCAAGAGGTACTGGCTGAAGCGTGCGTGCCCGCAGAGATAACTCATGATGCCGTACGAAAAGGCCACCATGAGGATACACCCCGTGGCCAGGCCGTCCAGGCCGTCGGTGAGATTCACCGCATTGGAGGTCCCCACGACGACGAGCATCACGAAAAAGATGTAGAAGATACCGAGATTTACCGCCGCGGCTTTCAGGAAGGGGATGTCGAGCGTGGGGGAGACATGGGGGTCCAGATAGACGAAGACGCCCAGCGTCAACCCCAGGAGCACCTGGCCCAGCAACTTGGCCTTGACGCTCAGGCCCCGCCGCCGGAAGCGCAGCTTGATGTAATCGTCTAGGAAACCCACAACCCCCAACCAGAGCGTCGCAAGCAACGTCAGGAGCACGTAGCGATTCGCGAGATCCCCCCACAGGATCATGGCCGCCAGGACCGCGCCGACGATAATCACCCCGCCCATCGTGGGCGTTCCCTCCTTGTGATGGTGCAGGTCATACAGGCCACGCACCTCCTCTTTGGGCCGCACCGTCTCACAGATCTTGAGCGCAGCCAGGCGCTGGATGAGCCGCTCACCGAAGATGACGCAAAAGAAGAAGGTCGTGATCGCCGCCATCGCCGAACGGAAGGTGATGTAACGGAAGACGTTGAATCCGGTGAAGAGGTCGCGAAGGGGAACCAGGAGGTGGTAGAGCATCGTTATCCCGTGCTTTTCAGATAATGGACGATCTGTTCCATCCGCATCGAGCGCGAACCCTTAATGAGAAGGACATCGCCTTGCCGCAGCGTTCCCTTCAGGAAATCCAGGACCTCGGGGCATCCCATAAAGTGATGAACGGCCTCTGTGGTCATGCCGCTGTGCCGGGCGGTCTCAGCCGTGTGACGGGCTTGGTCGCCCATCGTCACCAGGATGTCGACGGGCTTACGCGCCACGTAGCGGCCGAAGTAGGCGTGGAAGTCGCTCGATTGGCGGCCCAACTCCAGCATATCGCCCATGATGAGGATGCGGCGGCCCCTCGCCTCCTGACGGCACAGGACGTCGATGGCCTGCTTCAACGACTGCGGATTGGAATTGTAGGAGTCGTCAAAGACCGTCCAGTTTTTCAGACGGATCTCCTTGAGGCGCATGTCCGGCGCATCGAAGACGGCCAGGCGCTCGCGGATCGTCCGGATATCGATGCTGAAGAGAGCGCCGCAGCCGATGGCGGCCAAGGCGTTGCTGACGTTGTGCAGCGCGCAGTGCCTCACCTCAAGGACCTGCCTCTTGTTATACAAAAACGTGATGTGTTGCGGATGGTACGTCACCTCGGAGGCCATGAACTCCGCCTCCCGGTTGACGCCGAAGAAAAAGAACGGCTTCGTCCGGATGCGTCCGAGTTTTCCGAGGATCAGGTCGCAACGGTTCAGGAGCGCGATGCCCGGCGGGGCGAGCCAACGGATCAGCTCGATCTTCTCACGGAAAACCCCCTGCAGACTGCCGAGAAACTCCAGGTGCGCCGGACCGATATTCGTGATGACGCCGACGTTCGGTGCGGCGATCTCGGCGAGGCGCTTGATCTCTCCCACCTTGTTGGTCCCCATCTCCACGACGCACAGGTCGTGCCTCGAGTGGATCTGGAGGAGCGTCAAGGGCACGCCGATCAGATTGTTCTGTGTCCCGGGATTCTTGAGGACGTGGTACCTGGCCGAGAGAACCTCGGCGATCATCTCCTTCGTCGTGGTCTTGCCGTTCGACCCGGTAACGGCGATAACCGGTATGTCAAAGCGGCGGCGGTGGAAGTGGGCCAGGCCGCCGAGCGCCGCGAGCGTGTCCGTTACGCGCACGTACGCCACGCCCCTGCGCCGCGGCGCGATCTTTGTCTCATCGCTATACACGACGGCGCGGCCGCCGGCGGCGACCGCCCGGTCGATGAAGTCGTGCCCATCGAACCGGGGGCCCTTGAGCGCAAAAAAAATCTCACCCTGCCTGAGCGTGCGCGAATCGGTGGCAACGCCGGAAAAGCGCTTGGCGGTCACACCGGGGCACAAGACCCCGCCCGTCCCGGCCACAAGATCTTTGATGTTGAACATATGTTATGCTGTCAAAAACGCGCGCGCGACGGCACGGTCGTCAAAGGGGATGACGGCGTTTGCGATGATCTGGCAGGCCTCATGCCCTTTGCCGGCGATAAGGACAACATCCCCCCGCCGGGCCTTCGATAAGGCCCGTCCGATGGCCTGGCGCCGGTCTCGGACGACCTCCCAGTGCCTACCCACCATGCCCTTCAGGATGGCCCGGATAATGGCGCCGGGATCTTCCGTGCGCGGGTTGTCGGAGGTCACGACCGTATAATCGGAAAGGCGGCTCGCCACGCGCCCCATCCTGGGCCTCTTGCCCCGGTCCCTGTCGCCGCCGCAGCCGAAGACCGTTATGATGTTGCCATTATGAGGAATACGCCGTAAAGATTCAAGAACATTTTTAAGAGCGTCGTCGGTATGCGCGTAGTCCACGAAGACGTGGATCCCCTTGTCGTTTTTGACCCGCTCAAGCCGGCCCGCAACCGTCCCGCAGGCCTTGATCCCGCGCCGGATGGCGGCGTCCGAGACCCCCTCGGCCGTGGCCACGGCCACGGCGGCCAAGACGTTGTACGCATTATGCCGGCCTATCAGCGGGGTGAAGACATCCATGCGGCCCCGCGGCGTGGCGACACGCAGCCAGCTGCCTGCCCAGCCTTCTCTTTCGACCGTCCCCCGGATATCCGCACCGGCCGACAGGCCGTACGTCACCAGCCGGCCTTTTCCTGTCTTTTTCAGGCGTGCGCCGTAGGCGTCGTCTATATTGACGATCCGCGTCGAAGAACCGTTCACATATCTTTGAAAGAGTCTCTTCTTCGCCGCAAAGTATCCAGCCATCGTCTTGTGGTAATCAAGGTGATCCCGCGTCAAATTGGTGAAGAGGACCTCTCTGAAGACCAGCCCCTTGATGCGCTCCTGGTCGAGCGCGTGGCTCGATACCTCCAGCACCACGTGGGTGCAGCGGCTCCGGACCATGCGCTGGAGGATGGCATAGAGCTCGGTGAGGGCCGGCGTCGTGTTGTTCATGCGCACGAGCCCCGCGCCGGCATCATAACCGGTCGTGCCCAGGAGACCGCAGCGTCTTCCCGAGGCCCGCAACACGCTCTGTATCAAATAGGTCGTCGTCGTCTTGCCGTTCGTCCCGGTCACCCCCACGCAAGATATCTTTTTTTGCGGTGCCTCATAAAAGACACGGACCAGACGCTCCAGGGCCTTGCGCGCATCCGCGACGCGGACCGTGACGACCCCGCGGCCCGGCAGAGGCTTTATTTTTTTTTCAATGACAAGGACGGCCGCGCCCCGGCGCACGGCGTCCGCGCAGAAACGGTGCCCATCCTGTCGTGTCCCCCGAACCGCTACAAAGAGGCTGCCGGCCGCCACCTGCCGCGAATCGGTGGTGATGGCGCTGACGACCACTCCCGCCTTGTTGCCGCTGATCTCTTTGACGACACATCCGGCAAGGAGTCCCTGCAGGGATTTGGGCTTCATGGTGCGACCTCGACAGACGAAACGCTGGAGAGCTCCAGATACTTCAACACGTCTTCGGCAACCGCTTTGAAGACCGGCGCACAGACCACGCCGCCGTAATAATAAGGTCGCGGCTCATCGACGATTACCGCGATGGCGATCTTCGGATCATCCGCCGGCGCAAACCCGATAAAAGAAGCCATGAACTTTGAATGGGAGTAGCCGCCCGCGGGATCGACCTTTTGGGCCGTGCCGGTCTTGCCCGCCAAGGCTACTTGCTTCGAGCGCGCCATACGGCCCGTGCCCTCTTCCACCACCCACGTCAGGACACTGCGCATGAGAACGGTCGTCTCCTCTGCCAGGGTGCGGCGCACGGTCTTGGGCCCGAATCGCCTGATCACCTCGCCCTTCTTGTCGATAATCGCGCGCACGACGTACGGCTGCATCAGCATGCCCCCGTTGGCGAGGACCGAGACGGCACGCACCAATTGCAAGGCCGTGACGCAGACCTCCTGGCCGATGGGCACGGCACCGATCGACGTCTTGGACCACCGGGAGACCGGCTTGAGGATCCCGGGGACCTCGCCGTGGATCCCCGAGTGCGTCGACTCACCGAAGCCAAACGCGGCGGCGTAGTCATGAACCTTGTGTTCCCCTATCTTCTGCGCAATCTTGGTCGTGCCGATATTGCTGGAATAACCGATCACCTTGAGAAACGGCAACCAGCCGTACTCATGGACATCGTGCAGGGTGTGGTTCGCGACGCGGTACGCGCCGTTCTCGCAAAAGATCTTGTCTTCAAGCGAAAAGGCCTTTTCGTTCAGCGCGGCGGACGCCGTGACGATCTTGAAGACCGAGCCAGGCTCAAAGAGGTCCGTGACGACCCGGTGACGACGCGCCTCTGGCGCATACGACGCCGGCGCGTTCAGGTCATAGGTGGGCTGGCTCGCGCTCGCGAGGATCTCCCCCGTCCGGACGTCCATGACCACGATCATCGCACCCTTGGCCTTGTACTTTTCATAGGCCTTGTCCAGCTCCCTCTCGGCAATAAATTGTATCACTTCATCGATCGTCAAGACCAGAGAATATCCATCCAGGGGCGGCTGCAGCACGTCCGCCACCGTCAGGGAGCGCTGGCGGGCGTCGCGCAGGACATAGGTCCAGCCGGGCGTGCCGCGCAGATACCTGTCATAGGTCAGCTCCAGCCCTTCCAGACCCACGTTGTCGAGCCCCGCAAAACCCAATAGGTGACTCGCCAGGGTGGCGTTCGGATAAGATCGCTTGCTCTCTCTGATAAAGTAGAGGCCGCCGAGCTTCAGGCCTTCAACCGCTCTCATCGCGTCCCCGTCGAGTTTGCGCGCCAGCCACACGAACTGCTTGGGCCTCGCCAGCCGTTCGCGGATAAAATCAGGCTCCAGGCCAAGGAGGGCATGAAGGCGTTCGACCACCCTCTCGGCATCTTGGATGTCGGGCGGCACGGCGTAGAGGGAATACGTGGCGACGTTGACCGCGAGGGGGCGCATGTTGCGGTCGTAGATCGCGCCGCGCTTGGGCTCCAGCTCCATATAATAGGTATGCTGTTTGGCGGCGAGGCGCGAGAGGAATGAGGCGCGCAAGAGCTGGATAGTGACGAGCCTGAAGAAGAAAAAGACGAAGAGCCCCAGGAAAAAGGCAACGATGATACCAAACCTGAGGGGCTTCATGTGTAGACGCACGGGGAGAGGCAAAGGCGGCCCTGGACGGCCGCTCGACTACTTGACGGTCCGGGCTTCTGCCTGCCTGGCTGAGAACAATGAACGAAACGC
>CAZCSY010000008.1:34738-35452 GCA_964501505.1 uncultured Planctomycetia bacterium | reverse complement strand
GCATGTTTAATCGTTTCACCGAAAGGGCGCGAAAGGTCATCGTCCTGGCCAAGGAAGAGGCCCGGCGTTTTAATCACGATTACATCGGAACGGAACATCTGCTTCTGGGCCTCATCCGAGAAGGCGAGGGCGTGGCCGCGGCGGTCTTGCAGAAGATGGGCCTGGGCCTGGAGGCCATCCGCCTCGAAGTCGAGAAGCTTGTCCAGCCGGGTCCGTCCACGCAGATGCAGGGCGACGTGCCCTTTACCCCGCGCTCGAAAAAGGCGCTGGAGCTTTCCGCCGAGGAGGCCCGTTCGTTGGGACACAACTATATCGGTACCGAGCACCTGTTGCTCGGCCTCATCCGTGAGGGTGAAGGTGTGGCGTCCCAGGTCCTTATCAATCTGGGTCTTGACCTTAACCGCGTGCGCACCGACATCATGGAGCTTCTGGGTTCGGCGACGCCCGGATTCGGCAACCAACAGCAGGCGGGTCCCAAGTCCAAGACCCCGGCGCTGGACGCCTTTGGCCGGGATCTGACGGCGCTGGCCCGCGAGGGCAAGCTCGATCCGGTCATCGGCCGCAGGAACGAGATTGAGCGCGTGATCCAGATCCTGGCGCGGCGTACAAAGAACAATCCCGTGCTCCTGGGGGAGGCCGGCGTGGGCAAGACCGCCATCGTCGAAGGGCTGGCCCAGCAGATCATCCTGAGCAATGTCCCCGAGGTGCTCCTTA
>CAZCSY010000008.1:0-34728 GCA_964501505.1 uncultured Planctomycetia bacterium | reverse complement strand
CATCGTGCTGGACCTGGCGCTGATGATCGCCGGCACCAAGTACCGCGGCCAGTTCGAGGAGCGCATCAAGGCCGTGATGGACGAGATCAAGCGTTCGCGCGACGTGATGATCTTCATTGATGAGCTGCACATGCTCGTCGGCGCCGGCGCGGCCGAGGGCGCTATAGACGCTTCCAATATCCTGAAGCCGGCCCTCTCGCGCGGCGAGATCCAGTGCATCGGCGCCACCACGCCGGACGAGTACCGCAAGCATATCGAAAAGGACGCAGCCCTGGAGCGCCGCTTTCAGACGATTATGGTCGACCCGCCGTCGGTGGAGGAGACGATAGAGATCCTCAAAGGGCTTCGTGACCGTTACGAGCAGCACCACAGCGTGAAGTACCTCGATGAGTCGCTCATCGCGGCGGCCAAGCTCTCGGACCGTTACATGAGCGGCCGTTTCCTGCCGGACAAGGCCATCGACCTGTTGGACGAGGCGGGCTCGCGCGCGCGTCTCGATACATTGGTGGTACCCGAGGACATCAAGAAGATGGAAATAGACGTCGAGGAGTTGCGCAAGGAGAAAGAGGCCTTCATCAAGAACCAGGACTTTGAAAAGGCGGCGACCCTGCGCGACGAGGAGCGCCAGATGCGCCAGAAACTGGAGGCGGCGCGCAAGTCCTGGCAGGAGGAGCGCGCCAAGAGGCGGCCGCAGATCAACGAGGAGAATATCGCGACGATCGTCTCCAAGATCACGGGCATCCCGATCATCAAACTGGAACAGAAGGAAGGCGAGAAGCTCCTCAAGATTGAAGAGGGTCTGCGCAAGCGCGTCGTCGGCCAGGACGAGGCCCTGAGGGCGATCGCGCACTCCGTGCGGCGCTCGCGCGCCGGCATCAAGAACCCCCGCCGTCCCATCGGGTCGTTCATCTTCCTGGGGCCCACGGGTGTGGGCAAATCCCTCCTGGGCCGGGCGCTCGCCGAGTTCATGTTCGGCGACGAGAATGCCCTCGTCCAGCTCGATATGTCCGAATACATGGAGAAGTTCAACGTCTCGCGCCTTGTCGGCGCCCCCCCGGGGTATGTCGGCTACGAAGAAGGCGGGCAGCTGACCGAGAAGATCCGGCGCCGGCCGTATGCCGTGGTCCTGCTCGATGAGATCGAAAAGGCGCACCCCGACGTCTTCAATATTCTCCTTCAGGTGCTGGAGGACGGCCGGTTGACCGACAGCTTCGGCCGTAAGGTGGATTTCCGCAACTGCATCGTCATCATGACCTCGAACGTCGGCGCCGAGATCCTGCGCAAGCAGGGGTCGTTGGGCTTCAAGGTCCAGTCGTCGGAGATGTCGTACCAGCAGATGAAGGAGCGGCTGCTCGAAGAGGTCAAGCGCACCTTCAAGCCGGAGTTCTTGAACCGCATCGACGACGTGATTGTCTTCAGGCCGCTGGAGCGCCAGGACCTGTATCATATCATCGAGATCGAGATGGGCGAGCTCCAGGAGCGCCTGGCCGAGCAGCAGGTGACGCTGACGCTCGATGGGTCCGCCAAGGATTTTTTGATCGACAAGGGCTTTGACCCTGTCTTCGGCGCGCGCCCCTTAAAGCGCACGATTCAGCGCTACATCGAGGACCCGTTGGCCGAAGAGCTGATCGCCGGCCGCGCCAAGGAGAATGTAAAGATAAAGGTGGGTCGCCGCAAGGACCGCGAGGAACTGGAGTTTCAGATCACATGACGATCCGCAAGGGGTTTTACGCTTCGATCGGCCACAAGATCCTGGATTTTTTCAGTTTTTTCGCAGGGTTGACGCGGCTGGGTGTTCAAACTTTGCTCTTGATCCCGGTGCGGCCCTATGGCACGCGCCGGGTCTTTGAACAGGCGAGCAAGATCGGCATCGACAGCTTTCCCATCGTCTCGCTCGTCTCGTTTTTCATCGGCGTGATCCTGGCGCTCCAGAGCGCCTATATCATGCAGAAGATGTCGAGCGAGATCTACATCGCGAGCATCGTGGCGGTGTCGCTGACGCGCGAACTGGGACCGGTGATCACGGCGCTCATCGTGGCGGGCCGTAGCGGGGCCGGCATCACGGCGGAGCTGGGGACGATGGCGGTGACCGAGCAGGTGGACGCGCTCCAGACCTTGGGTTCCCACCCCATCAAGTACCTCGTCGTGCCGCGCTTCCTGAGCCTGACCGTGATGCTGCCGGTCCTGACGGTCTTCGCCAACGCCATCGGCATCTTCGGCGGCTACCTCATCGGCGTGTACCGGTTGAGCATCCGCTCAAGTCTGTACATGAACATGACCTTTCAGACGCTGGTCTACAAGGACCTGTACACGGGGCTCATCAAGACGATCTTCTTCGGGATGATCATCGCCATCGTCGCCTGTTTTGAGGGCCTGACCGTCAAGGGCGGGGCCGAGGGGGTCGGCAAGGCCACGACGCGCTCGGTCGTCAACACCTTTATCCTTATCATTACGGCGGACTGCTTTTTCACGGCATTATTTTATTTCTTCATGGAGTAGGCGTCATGCCGATGATCGAGCTCGTGGATGTCTCCAAGAACCTCGGCGGCCAGCAGATCCTGGACCATATGTCGTTGACGGTCGAGGAGGGCGAGACCAAGGTCATTATCGGCCGCTCGGGCGTGGGCAAGAGCGTAACGCTCAAGCATATCGTGCGGCTCATGGAGCCGGACGACGGCCAGGTGCGCGTCGATGGGCGCGACGTGCTCGTCCTGAAAGGCAAAGACCTGAGTGAGCTGCACAGGCATATCGGCATGGTCTTTCAGGGCGGGGCGCTCTTTGATTCGCTGACGGTCGGCGAGAACGTCGGCTTTGTCCTGCGCGAACACATGAACATGAAGATGACGGAGATCGAGCAGCGCGTGCGGGAGTCACTGGCGCTGGTCGGGCTTTATGGTATCGAGGAGTACATGCCGGCGGACCTGAGCGGCGGCATGAGAAAGCGCGTGGCCCTGGCCCGGGCCATCTGCATGCGGCCCAAGATCATTCTTTACGACGAGCCGACGACGGGGGTCGATCCGATCACGGCGGATGCGATCAATCTGCTGATCGACGAACTTCACGATAAGCTCAAGGTGACCTCGATCGTCGTGACCCATGACATGCGCAGCGCCTACAAGGTGGCGGACCGTATCGCGATGCTCTATCAGGGCAAGATCATCGCCGAGGGGACGCCCGACGAGATGCGTTATTCGCACAACCCGTACGTCCACCAGTTCATCACCGGGGCCGCGCACGGCCCGATCACGGAAGGCCAGAGTTCTATCGTAAAAGAGAGCATTGGGTGATTGAGGGATGACGGCTCATCCCTCCCGGCCGCAGGAGGCCTAACGGGGCGCCCCGGGACGATTTGCAGGCAGGCCAACGGAGACAAAACGCAGGACGGTTAAAAGGATAAAGAAGTTAATCAGGGAGATTTCTTATGGCAGACAGGTCGCGGAGCGTCGAGTTCAAGGTGGGACTGTTCGTTTTTCTCGGGCTGGTTGTGTTGATCTGGTTTGTTTTGTTGATCGGCGATTTCAAGCTGATGAAGGCGGGCTACCGCATCAACGCCGTTTTCTCCTTCGTCAACGGCATCAAGGTGGGCGCGCCGGTGCGTGTCGCGGGCGTGGACAAGGGTGAGGTCAAGGAGATCCATCTTTCCCACGACGACAACAACAAGCCTTTGGTTACGATATCGGCCTGGGTTGACGGTGATACGAAGATCCCTTTCGATTCGCGCGCCTGGGTCAACACGCTGGGCCTGTTGGGAGAAAAGTACCTGGAGATCATCCCGGGGGTGGCCTATGATAAGCCGTTGCCCGAAGGGGGCCAGCTCAGAGGGGAAGACCCGACCTCGGTCCAGGAGGTCACGGACCTGACGAAAGAGATCGCGCTCCAGGCCAAAGACACGCTGGCGAGTGCCCAGGGGGTCCTGGAAATGCTCGACGTGGTCCTGGGAGATATCCGGGAAGGACAGGGAACGGTCGGCAAGCTCTTCACGGACGACTCCCTCTATGCGGATATCGAGGAAATGTTTGCGGATCTGAAGCTGCAT
The DNA here is from genome assembly GCA_964501505.1 of uncultured Planctomycetia bacterium. GTDB lineage: Bacteria > Omnitrophota > Gorgyraeia > Velamenicoccales > Velamenicoccaceae > CAZCSY01. The sequence goes on along the minus strand of CAZCSY010000008.1, from coordinate 30,692 downwards.
CCGTGGAAACTCTTGTATCGCCCCAAGGGGATTCAGTAATCGGGGAAGATCACCTTCTTCGTCTGACCGCTTGGAAATTTCTGCGAAATTTCCGGCGCAGACGGCGGGGGTGATTTGCGGGAAGGTACGTGAAGGCAAATTATGCTCAAGCCTGCCGTCCGAACGAAGTCGGCCTTCGTCTGTCAAAACTGCGGCTTTAGCTCGCCGAAGTGGTTAGGCAAGTGTCCTGATTGTTCCCGTTGGAATACGTTCGTTGAAGAGGAAGTCGTGCCTACGGGGCGCCGCACGGCGTCGGGCCCGCCGTCGGCCGTTCCGGTGCTCCTGCGGGATGTGGTCGCCGAGGAGCGGGCACGCCTGAAGGTGGGCATCGGGGAACTCGACCGTGTTCTCGGCGGGGGGATCGTGCCGGGGTCGGTTACGTTGATCGGCGGCGATCCGGGCATCGGCAAGTCGACTATCTCGCTTCAACTGTGCCACCAACTGGCCCAACGGGGCAAGAAGATCTTGTACGTGAGCGGCGAGGAGTCGGTCCAGCAGACCAAGCTGCGGGCCGTGCGCCTGGGGGCCACGGCGAACGAGCACTTTTATATCGTCAACGCCCTCGACATCGAGCAGATACTTGGCATGATTAAAAAGTTCGTGCCGGATTGTGTTGTCATCGATTCGATCCAGGTCGTGTACCACGCGGCTTTAAGCGCGAGCGCCGGCAGCGTGAGCCAGGTGCGGGAGTGCGCCGCCCTCCTGACGCAACTCGCGAAGCAGACGGGGATCAGCGTCTTTCTCATCGGTCACGTCACCAAAGAGGGAACCCTGGCCGGCCCGCGCGTCTTGGAGCATATTGTCGATACGGTCCTTTACTTTGAGGGCGAGCGGTTTTCCCACTACCGTATCCTGCGGGCGTTCAAGAACCGTTTCGGCTCGACAAACGAGGTCGGTGTCTTTGAGATGGCCGCGCAGGGCCTCCTGGAGGTCACCAACCCCTCGGAGATCTTTTTGAGCGAGCGGCCGCAGGGCGTGGCGGGCACGACCGTGGTGCCGGTGCTGGAAGGTAGCCGGCCGATCCTCGTCGAGATCCAGGCGCTGGTGACGAAGGCGAGCTTCGGGGTGACGCGCCGCAAGGCCCAGGGCATAGATTATAACCGGTTGAGCCTCCTGGCTGCGGTCCTGGAAAAGAAATTGCGCCTCAAACTCTTTGATAAGGACATCTTTGTTAATGTCGTGGGCGGCATGAAGACCGAAGATCCGGCGGTGGACCTCGCGGTCTCGGTCGTCATCGGCTCGAGCCTTTATGACAGGCCCGTGCCGACGGACACCGTCGTCTTGGGCGAGGTAGGCCTGGCGGCCGAGGTGCGCAGCGTCTCCCACTGGGACCTGCGCGTGAATGAAGCGAAGAAGCTGGGGTTCAGGCGGTTCTTGTTACCTCGCTCCAATAAGACGGCGCGTTCAAAGGAGCGGGCAGATGAAGCGGCGTTTACGGCCGTGGCGGATGTCCCGGCCGCCTTCCATGCCCTGTGGGGAGATTTATCGTAGGGCGCGGTCATCGCGCTCGTGAAGTGCCTTATAGCTTCATCATCACGTTCTATCATAATAAGGGGAGAGGGGGAGTTATATGAACATGACCTTATTGTTCGTCCGCGTGCTCTTTCTGGTCTGCTGCACGTTGGTCGGTTTTCAGGTTGGCGATGCCAACAACATCAATGTCTTGGTGACGACGCTCGCGGGCTTCGGCATCGGCCTGTTGATCATGATCCTCGAGGTAGGGATGCGCGGCGTCTCTGTGCGGGGTCTGTCGAGCGCCGTCTTTGGGCTCGTCCTGGGGCTGGTCATCGCACGTCTCTTGACGCAGGCGCTCTTCACGCTCTTTCCTCTCGACCAGTCCATGTCGGAGGTCACGGCGTATCTCTTGACGCTCTCGTTTTCTTACATCGGGATGGCGATCGCCTTGCGCGGACGCGACGAGTTTAATCTTATTATTCCGTACGTCAAGTTTCGTCGCTCGGAGCAGGTAGCCGACGCGGTGCTTCTGGATACGAGCGCGATCATCGACGGTCGTATCGCGGATATCCTCAAATCGAGGTTCCTCGAGGCGCGCATCGTGGTGCCGCGTTTTGTCCTCAAAGAGCTCCAGGTGATCGCGGATTCTGCCGATGCCATCAAGCGGCAACGCGGCCGCCGGGGCCTTGAGATTCTGCACATGATGCGCAGCGACGGGCGTTTCAACCTCATGATCCACGAGGAGGACTTTCCGGACGTCACCGACGTCGACGCCAAGCTGGTGAAGCTCGCCAAGGTGCTCGAGGCGCGCATCGTCACCGTCGACTTCAATCTCAACCGTATCGCGGAGTTGCAGAACGTCAAGGTCCTGAATATCAACGAACTCGCGAACTCCCTGCGATCCGTCGTCCTGCCGGGTGAGTCGATCGAGGTCAAACCCTTGAAGGAAGGCAAAGAGCACAATCAGGCCGTGGCCTATCTGGAGGACGGGACGATGGTGGTCGTCGAAGACGCCCGCCGGCATATCGGTCAGTCCGTGAAGGTGATGGTGACCTCCGTCTTGCAGACGCAGGCCGGCCGCATGGTCTTTGCCAGACCGGAGACCCCGGGGCGATGAGCAGGATCACGGCCCTGGTGCCGGCGGCGGGAGTGGGGGTGCGCATGAACGCGACGCCCACCAAGCCCCTCCTCGAGGTGAAGGCCAAGCCTATCGTCGTTTATACCCTCGAGACGCTCCAGCGGCATCCATCGATCGACGAGATTGTTTTGATTTTTCACAAGGATCGCCTGGAAGAGGCGCGGGCCCTCGTGAAGAGGTATAAGCTGTCGAAGGTGGCCCGCGTCATTGCGGGCGGGGCCACGCGCAAGGATTCGGTGCGCAACGGCCTGGAGGTCGTGCCGAGCCGCACCGGACTCGTGATGATCCATGACGGCGTGCGTCCCTTCATCGATGAGGCGAGCATCACGCGTGTGATCGAAGAGGCGCGCTCGAGCGGCGCCGCGGTCCTGGGTGTGCCGGTCAAGGCGACGGTCAAGAGGGTGGACAGGCGTCAGGAGGTGGATGTCACCCTGCGGCGTGACGAACTTTGGGAGATTCAGACGCCCCAGGTCTTCGAGCGCGAGCTCATCCAGAAGGCCTACCTGCGCGCCAGCAAGACGGCCGCGCCCGACGACGCCGCGCTCGTCGAGATGATGGGCAAGCGCGTCAAGGTCGTGATGGGTTCCTACTTTAATATCAAGATCACGACCCAGGAGGACATGGTTTTCGCCCAGGCCATCGCGGCCTTCCGCGCCCTGGATACGTGAAGGTCGTCGGTACAACAGCCGGACGCAGAAACTTCCCTTGGGCCCATCGCGGACGAACATACCCGTGAAAACGGTCGTGCCGGCCGGCAAGCAAGGTTAAACTATGAAAGCAGATGTGCGCGTCGGGGTCGGGTATGACATCCACCGTTTTGCGGCGGGGCGCAAGCTGGTGCTGGGCGGGGTCGCGATCCCGTACAAGAAAGGACTCCTCGGCCATTCCGACGCGGACGTCGTCCTGCACGCGGTGGCAGACGCCCTCCTCGGCGCTGTCGGAGGGGGGGACATCGGTCGGCACTTCCCGGATACGGACAAGAGATTTAAGGGCATTTCAAGCCTGGTCTTGCTCAAGCGCGTAGCCGGGATATTAAAAAAGGACGGCTGGCGGGTGAACAACGTCGATGTCATGCTTTTGCTTGAGGCGCCACGCATGGGTCCGTATCGCGACCGCATGCGGCGCCGGATGGCGCAGGCGCTGGGCGTGCGTCCCGGCCGCGTGAGCGTCAAGGCGACGACCCATGAGGCCGTGGGGGCGATCGGCAAAAACAGGGCAGCGGCGGCCTATGCCGTGGCCGCGGTGCATAAGGTTTAGTCGTGCTTGTTTGAGGCCTCGCCTCGAACGGCTCGAAGAAGACAATTTACGGGATAATAATAGTAAGTGATTGAGGTGACGCGATGGTGTGCGTGTTGCAGATTTTATTGCTTGGGATCCTTTTGGCGTTGGCGTGGATCGTCTTACTCTTGATTGCGTTTCGCAGGGAGATTGACGCGATCTTTGACCGCGACCCCGCGGCCCGTAACCCCCTGGAAGTGGTCCTTTTGTATTCGGGCCTGCACGCGGTGGTCTATCACCGTTTCGCCCACGCGCTCCTGAAGGCGCACGTGCCCCTCATCCCGCGGCTCATCTCGCAGACGGCCCGTTTCCTGACGGGGATCGAGATCCACCCGGGCGCCGAGATCGGCGAGGGGCTCTTCATCGATCATGGGATGGGGGTTGTCATCGGCGAGACGACGGTGATCGGTAAGAACGTCACCCTCTTTCAGGGGGTGACGCTCGGCGGGACGGGCAAGGAGAAGGGCAAGCGCCACCCGAACATCGAAGACAACGTCGTCGTCGGCACCGGTGCCAAGATCCTGGGAAACATAACGATCGGGGTCAACTCTTACATCGGGGCGAACGCCGTGGTCTTAAAGGACGTGCCTGCCAACGCCACGGTCGTCGGCGTGCCGGGCCGCATCACGAAGCAGGAAGGCCGTAAGATCGACATCGCCCTGGACCATATCCACGTGCTCGATCCCTTCAAACAGGCGCTCGAGGAGATGGAAGAGCGCATCAAGGCGCTGGAAAAGAAAAAATAACATGGGTCTCACTTTTCATAACTCGTTGACGCGGGCAAAGGAGGATTTTGTGCCGCAGACGCCCGCAGAGATCAAGATGTACACGTGCGGCGTGACCGTGTACGACGACTGCCACGTCGGCCACGCGCGCAGCCTCTTTATCTTTGACGCCCTGAAGAACTATCTGGAGTACCGGGGTTACAAGGTGAAGCTCGTGCGCAACATCACGGACATCGACGACAAGATCATCAAACGGGCCAACGAGGAGAAGGCCGGATTCGACGAGATCCGGACGCGCTACATCGACGCCTATTACCGCGACCTGGCGGCGCTGGAGATCGACAGGGGAGATTTCGAACCCCTGGCGACCGATAACATCGTGTACATGATCGACCACATCAAGCGGCTGGTGGCCAAGGAGGCCGCTTATGTCGTCGCTGGGGACGTGTACTTCTCGGTGCGTTCGTTTCCTTCCTATGGTCGTCTCTCCGGACAGAGCCCAGACGAGATGCTGACCGCCGTGCGCATCGAGAAAGACGAGAAAAAACGCGATCCCCTTGATTTTGCCTTGTGGAAAAAGTCGAAAGCGGGAGAACCATCCTGGAAGAGTCCTTGGGGGCCGGGCCGGCCGGGATGGCACATCGAGTGCTCGACGATGAGCATGCGCTATCTCAAGACCGAGACGCTCGACATCCACGCCGGCGGCCGGGACCTGATCTTTCCGCACCACGAGAACGAAATCGCCCAGGCCGAGGCGCTCACGGGCAGGCCCTTCGCGAAATATTGGATTCACCACGGCCTCTTGACGACAGACGGCCGCAAGATGTCGAAGTCTTTGGGCAACTTCATCACCATCCAGGATGTCCTGAAGAAGGCGACGCCGAACGCGCTCAAGCTCTTCTTCCTTCAAGCCCACTACGGCTCCCCCATGGATTTCACGTATGAAGGCCTCACGAGGGCGGGCAAGGCCCTTGAGAAGATGCAGACGTTTATCGATACGGTCCAGATGGTCCGTAAGGAACAGGGGGCTTGCGGCACCGATGACGCCGACGGGAAGCCGGACGGGGAGGTCGCGGCGTGTGTCCGTCAATTCGAGGGGGTCGTCGACGACGACTTCAATACGGCGCAGGGACTGGCCATCCTCTTCGACCTCGTGAACAGTGGTAATAAATCTTTAAGGGCGCGCGACAGGGCGGCGGCCGTGGAGGCAGCCCGGACCCTCGAGAGGCTTTGCGCGGCCATGGGCTTGAAGCTGCGGCCGACGCATCGGACACGGCAGGCGGTGGGTGGGCAGCGTATCAAGGTGGCGGAGCCGTCGAAGACGACCATCACCGAGGAGCGGGCCCAGGAGCTCTTGGCCGAACGCCGGGCCGCGCGACAGCGCAAGGATTATAGGCGCGCCGACGAGATACGTGACTATCTGGCGGGGCAGGGTTTTGTCATTGAAGATACGGGAACGAGCCCATGAAGCGCGGTATCTTTATTACCTTTGAAGGGGCCGAGAAGAGCGGCAAGAGCACGCAGGCGCGCCTCTTGTGCGTCTATCTGCGGCGCAAGGGCCGAAAGACGATATTCATCAGGGAACCCGGCTCCACCGTCATCGGCGAAAAGATCCGGCGGGTGCTTCTGGACAGGCGCCACGACCGGATGAGCGTCGTCGCGGAGATGCTCTTGTATATGGCCGCCCGGGCCCAACTCGTCGAGGAGGTCATCCGGCCGGCCCTGGCGAAGGGCGTGGTCGTCGTGTGCGACCGGTTTCTGGATTCGACGATCGCCTATCAGGGCTTTGGCTGCGGTCTGGACGTCGAAGCCATCCGCCGCATCGGCCGTATCGCCACCGGTGGGTTCACCCCTGACCTGACGCTCTTGCTTGATTTCCGGCAGAGCAGGGAACATCTTAAAAACGAAAAGGCACGCGACCGGATCGAGGCGCGTTCGGACGCGTTCCACCGCCGCGTCAAAAGGGGTTACGCCGCCCTCGCGCGGCAATCGCGGCGTCGCATCAAGGTCGTGCGCGTGCGCGATGACGTCCACGCCACGCAGGCGTGCATCCGCGCCATCGTCGATACATGTCTTTTAAGGGAATTATCGGACACAGGGAAGCGATAGGTTTCCTAAAAGCCGCTTATGAGAGCGGGCGCCTGGCGCACGCGTATCTCTTTGTCGGACCCGCGGGCGTGGGCAAAGCCAAGACGGCCCGCGTCTTTGCGCAGCTGCTCCTGTGCGAGAGACCCAAGGGGCACGCCGCCTGCAACGCGTGCGGTTCATGCCGCAAGGTCGTAGCCGGCCGGCACCCCGACCTCAAGATACTCGAGCCCGACACGGAGTTCATTAAGATCGAGGCGATCCGCGAGGCCGGACGGTTTGTGGGCCTCAAGCCCTTTGAGGGCCGATGCAAGGTCCTGATCCTTGATTCCGCCCACGCGATGAACGAGGAAGCGGCCAATGCCCTCCTCAAGACCTTAGAGGAGCCCGCCCCTGCGACGACGCTCATCCTGATCGCCGAAGATATTCGTAGGCTTCCGGGAACCGTCGTCTCCCGATGTCAGCGCGTTGTCTTCGGCGCCCTGGCGCCGGAGGACCTGGCGACATTGCTCGTCGAGCGGCTGGGCGTGGAGCGCCGTGCGGCCACGGAGTTGTCCCGTCTTTGCGAGGGGAGCGCGGGGGAGGCCCTGCGGTTTTACGAGGATGGCGTCCTCACCCAGCGCGACGCCTTGCTGCGGTCCGTTTCCTGTGGCGATTCGATGAAAGAGGCCGAGGCGTGGATCGGCGACCGGGAGGAGGCGCTGCGTCTGCTGCGGGCGCTGGCCCTCTGGTACCGCGATCTCTTGACGCTGAAGTCTTCCGGATCCGCGGATCTGCTGATGTATCCTGGCGGGCGCGCCGCGTTGGAACGTGTCTGCCGGCAGATGGAGACGTCAGCCATCCTTCAGTCACTGGGCGTGATCGCCCAGACGAGTCTGGATATCAGGCTCCACGCGAACATGCGCCTGGCCCTTGAACAGATGAGGACGCAGTTATGGACATTATCGCACAGCTAAGGCTGCGGGACATGGGGCCGGTCCTATGCTATCGGGCCCACGACATGACGCTGAAAAACGGTGAGACCGTTATCGTCGAGGTGGACCGCGGCACCGATTATGGCCAGGTGGTGACGGATCCCGTCCTGGCCGAACACATGGACCCGTCGGTCAAGAAGATCATCCGGCCGGCCACCGAGAAGGACCTGCGGCAGATCGATGAGAACCGCAAGAAGGCCAAGGACGCATCCCGCACGTGCGGCCGCAAGATCGAGGAGCACAAGCTCGAGATGAAGCTCGTTGGCTCCGAGTACGCGTTCGACCGGTCCAAGATACTCTTTTATTTCACCGCCGAAGGCCGGGTGGACTTCCGTGAGCTCGTCAAGGACCTCGCGAAGGTCTTCAAGGCGCGCATCGAGCTGCGCCAGATCGGCGTGCGCGACGAGGCCAAGATGCTCGGCGGGTTCGGACCGTGCGGCCGCGAGCTTTGTTGTTGCCGGTTCTTGAGAGATTTTGAGCCCGTCACCATCAAGATGGCCAAGGACCAGAACCTGTCATTGAATCCACCGAAGATCTCGGGTCTCTGCGGCCGCCTCATGTGTTGCCTCTCGTACGAGCACAAGTTCTATAGAGAGGCCTCGCGCGGCCTGCCGCGCGAGGGCGAGCGCATCGACTCCCCGGAGGGGCGCGGCAAGGTCTCTTCCATCAATATCTTCAAGCGCGAGGCGGCGGTCGTCCTGGAGGACGGCAAGATGATCCATCTCCTGTATCCGTCGGGCGCAGGCCGGCCAAAGGTCCTCAAGAAGGAAGCATGAGTCAGAAGGCCTATTACGTCACGACGCCCATCTATTACGTCAACGGCCTGCCGCACATCGGTCACTCCTACACGACGATCGCGGCGGACTGCCTCGCGCGCCACAAGCGTCAGAACGGCTTCCAGGTGCTCTTTCTCACCGGTACCGATGAACACGGACAGAAGGTCCTCAAGGCCGCCCAGGAAAAGGGGATGGGGACCCAGGCATTCGTCGACAGCATCATCCCGCGCTTCAAGGAGGCGTGGGCCAAGCTGAATATCCGCTACGACGATTTTATCCGTACGACCGAGGCGCGGCATGTGCATACGGTCCAGTATGTCCTGGATCAGATCCATGAGCGCAAAGATCTCTATGAGGGGGATTACGAAGGATGGTACTGTGTCCCCTGTGAGGTCTTCTGGACAGACGCCCAGGCGTCGGACCGGGTGTGTCCGGACTGCCGCCGGCCGTTGGAGCGGATCAAGGAGACCAATTACTTCTTTCGTATGTCCAAGTATCAGTCGTGGCTCGTCGCGTATATCGAGGCGCACCCTGATTTCATCCGGCCAGAGTCCCGGCGCAACGAGGTCTTGAGTTTTTTGCGCGCTAACGTGCTGGGCGACCTGTGCATCTCCCGGCCGAAGACGCGGCTCGCCTGGGGTATCCCGCTGCCGTTCAGCCCGGACCACGTGACATACGTTTGGTTCGACGCCTTGGTGAATTATATCAGCGCGCTCGGCTATCCCGACGACAAAAAGAAGATGGATACCTTCTGGCCGGAGGCTCTGCATCTGATCGGCAAGGACATCCTGCGTCAGCACGCCGTCTTCTGGCCCATCATGCTCCACGCGTTGGACCTCGAGCCGCCGCGCATGATCTTCGCCCACGGCTGGTGGCAGGTAGGTCAGGAGAAGATGTCCAAGAGTCGCGGGAATGTCGTCGATCCGCTGGCCATGATCGACGACTTCGGCATCGATGCCTACCGCTATTTCCTTCTGCGCGAGGTGCCCTTTGGTCTTGATGGCGTCTTTTCGCGCGCGTCCCTCATCAAGCGTTTCAACGGGGATCTCGCCAATGACCTGGGCAACCTGGTCTATCGCTCCGTCACGATGGTCGAGAAGTACTTTGGGGGTGCGGTGCCGGCTCTGTGTGAAGCGGACGCCGATGTGTATGCCGTCAACCATATCCTGCCCAGGCTCCGGACGTTATCGGCGGACGTCGTCGCTCACTTCGACGATCTGAACTTTATCGCAGCCCTGGAGGCGATCTGGGCGCTGATCAATGCCTGCAACAAGTACGTCGAGGCGACAAAGCCTTGGAATCTGAAGAAGGAGGGGCGCTCGAAGGAGTTGGCGGTTTTCTGCGCGGTTCTGGTGGTGTCCCTTCGGGCCGTGGCCCGGGAACTGGCGCCCTTCATTCCTGACACCGCCGCAAAGATCCTCGATCAGGTGGGCGCCGACACGGTCAAGAAGGCCGCGCCGCTCTTTCCCCGCATCGAAGAAAAATAGAGACAGGCATGGTTTTTGTATTCGGCCCCAGGGGCTTCTTTCCCTGTCAGACGAAGTTTTTCGCCGTCGGCTACGGTTTAGAACGCGCGCTCCGGCGACAAAGGGCTTCGCCTGTGCGCGCGTTCTAAAACCTTGCCGACTGCTGCCGAAAAACTTCTCATTGTCTGACAGGGGAAGAAGCCCCTTGCGGTGGATTGCCGAGATACACATGCTTATCGATACGCATTGCCATCTGGATTTTCCGCAGTTTGACGCGGATCGCGAACTGGTGGTGGAGCGAGCCGGTCAGGCCGGCGTCAAGACGATTATCAACGTGGCCTCGAGCCTGAAGGCCAGCCGCGATGCCGTGGCGCTTGCCGAAAGATTCCCCGGCGTCTTTGCCAGTATCGGCATCCACCCGCACGACGCGCAGGAGTGCGACGACGCTGCCTTTGAGATCGTGCGGTCCCTGGCGCGGGCCCAAAAGGTCGTGGCTATCGGCGAGGTGGGACTGGATTTTTACCGCAACCTTTCGCCCCAACGGGATCAGGAGCAGGTCTTTGAGCGGTTCATCGCCCTGGCCCATGAGGCGAGGCTTCCGTTGATCGTCCATACGCGCCTGGCCCATGAGCGCGCCTTTGACATATTGAAGAGCAACAGGGCCTTTGATCTGGGCGGCGTCGTGGTCCACTGCTTTTCGGGCGATACGGCCTTTCTGACCCGCTGCCTCGATGCCGGCTTTTTCGTGTCGTTCACGTGCAACGTTACCTATAAGAAGGCCGAGGGGTTGCGCAGCGTCTTGTCACACGTCCCCCTGGATCGGCTCTTTCTTGAGACCGATGCGCCGTTCCTGGCTCCGGAGGGCCGGCGCGGCCAGCGCAACGAGCCGGCGTATCTGCCGGCGTTGGCCGAGGTCGTCGCCCGCGTCAAGGGGGAGGACCTGGGCACCATTTGCGAGAAGACGACGCAGAACGCAAAAACTTTTTTTCGTCTGTAGCCAGGAGACCGTTTCCCGAACGGCTTGGAAATTGTTTCCAAGCTGTCCGGGAAAGTGTATATGGGCGATTCAATTCCTGTTTCGTTGACGCGGTGCCGGTCGTATGAGACCTCCGAGGTGGAGGCGGCGGTGCGCCGGGCCCTGGAGGCGCTGGGCGGTATCCGCGCCTTTATCCGTGAAGGGGAGCGTGTCCTGGTCAAGCCGAACCTCTTGACGGATGCCGCGCCTGAGCAGGGCGTTGATACGCATCCGGAGGTGGTGCGCGCGGTCCTGCGTTGTCTCAAGTCGGTGACCCCGAACGTCGTCTGCGGCGACGGGCCGAGCGTCTGGGGCGAGAAGAGAGATATCGAGCGGGTCTATGAGGTCTCGGGTGTACGGCGGGTATGCGAAGAAGAGGCCGTTGAAATGGTGTATTTCAACATCCCCCGCCTGCGCGGCCGCTATCCGTTGACCGACTGGCTCCAGAAGTGCGACCGCGTCGTCAGCGTGCCGAAGATGAAGACGCACGGGTTCACCGTTCTGACCGCCGGGGTCAAGAACTGCTTTGGGTTCGTGGTCGGGATGAATAAGATGAAGATCCACTCGGAGTTTCCTTATCCCGAGGACCTCTGCTGCGCCCTTGTCGATATTTTTGAGTTTTGCGCGCCCCACTTAAGCGTCTGTGACGCCATCACGGCGATGCAGGGCGAGGGGCCTGGCTCGAGCGGGACCTTGCGGTCCCTCGGGCTGGTGGCGGTGAGCCCCGACGCGCTGGCGCTGGATATGGTCCTGGCGCAGGTCATGGGACTCAAGCCAGAGGATATCCCGACCAACCGCGAAGCGATGCGTCGGGCCGCAGCCTCCGGCAAGACCTTTGAGGTCGCGCTGTGCGGGGAACCGCTCGCGTCTTTTGTGGTGAAGGATTTTGTCCTGCCGCGCACGACCTTTCTGCACCGGATGCCACGTTGGCTCTTGGCGGTTATCAAGGCGTTGCTCTGCATGAAGCCGGCGATCGACGCCGGCCGCTGCCGCGTCTGTGGATTATGCCAGAAGAGCTGTCCGGGCCACGCGATCGGAAAAAAGGAGGGCCGCATGGTGATCGATAGCCGACGGTGCATCCTGTGCCTGTGTTGTCAGGAGATCTGCCCGCACGGTGCCGTGGCCATAAAAAAGAGTTTCTTCCTGCGACTCATAGGATCTTAGGGGGTTGGAGCCATGTCACGCATTTTCGTCGAACCACTCCGATGGAGGGGTGATCGCCTGGAGGTTCTGGACCAGACGCAGCTGCCCGGTCGACACATCTATGTTACCTGTCGCCGCGTGAGCGATGTGTGGACAGCGATTAAAAAGCTTAAGATCCGCGGGGCGCCGCTCATCGGTATCGCCGCGGCCTACGGTTTTCTTTTGGGGACGCAAAAGGGGTCGCGGATTCGTTCTGCGGCCGCCCTGGAGAAGAGCGCGCGGCGATTGCGCGACTATCTGGCGTCGAGCCGGCCCACGGCCGTGAACCTCGCTTGGGCGCTTCGCCGGATGTACGACGTTTCCCTCCGTTGTGCAGAGGCGCCGGCCGTCCGACGCCTCAAGGCCTTGAGGGTCGAGGCCGACCGTATCCTTCAGGAAGATATCTCTATGTGTTTTCGCATGGCGGCTCATGGCGCGCGGCTCGTGCGTTCCGGCGCGAGCCTCTTGACGGTATGCAACGCCGGAGGGCTGGCGACGAGCGGTTACGGAACGGCGCTGGGCGTCTTTTATCGCGCCAAAGAACAGGGTAAGCGTATCAAGGTCTACGCATGTGAGACGCGGCCGCTCTTGCAGGGGGCGCGTCTGACGACGTGGGAGCTCATGCACAGAAAGATAGACACGACGTTGATCTGCGACAACATGGCGGCGCGGCTCATGCAGCAGGGGCGTATCAGCGGGGTCTTTGTCGGCGCGGACCGGGTGGCCGCAAACGGAGACCTGGCCAATAAGATCGGGACCTACATGCTTGCCGTGTGCGCGTCTTCCCATAAGATTCCGTTTTACGTCGTGGCGCCCTTTTCGACCTTTGACCTTTCCTTGCGCCGGGGCGCAGACATCCCGATCGAAGAACGGGATCCGGCAGAGGTGACGACATTGTACTTCAAGCGGCCGATCGCGCCGCGCGGGGTACACGTCTACAATCCGGCTTTTGACATGGTGCCGGCTCGGTTGGTGACGGGGATCATTACGGAAAGGGGCGTGTTGCGTCCGCCTCTTGATAAGAGCATCAGGAAGATGTATGGCCGCCCGAATCAGAGACCGTGAGATTGCGATCGTCGATCGTCTGGCCCGGCGTTTCAAAACCACGGCGGCCGGGGTCGTCGTTGGTATCGGCGACGACGCGGCGGTGCTGTATCGGGATAAGACTTCGTATTGGCTCCTGAGCGTCGACATGCTCGTTGAGTCGGTCCACTTCGCGCCGCGGGAGAGCCGGCAGCGTGTTGGCTATAAGGCCATGGCCGTCTCGGTCAGCGATATTGCGGCCATGGGCGGGGTGCCGAGGTACGCGCTTATCAGCGTCGGCCTGCCGCGGCGGCGGGCAGAACGTACGGTCGCGGCGTTGGCCAGAGGCATTTCCAGGGCGGCCCGCCTGTTTGATATCGCCGTCATCGGCGGGGACACGAATCGCAGCGAGCGCCTTGTCGTGGACGTCGCGATGGTAGGCGTCGTGGAGCGCCGTCACCTCGTCCTGCGCAGCGGCGGGCGCGATAAAGACGTCTTGTTCGTCTCCGGTCCCTTGGGCGGTTCGCAAAGCGGCCGTCACCTTTCTTTTGTGCCGCGGCTGAAGGCGGCGCGCTATCTCGTGCGTCATTTCAAGGTTCGCGCGATGATGGACCTTTCCGACGGCTTGGCCAAGGATCTGGGTCGGATGGCCCGGGCGAGCCATCTGGGCGCTGTGGTCGATGAAGAACGTCTTTCCGGGCGCCGGGGCGGCCGCGCGGCCGCCCTCTATGACGGAGAGGATTTCGAACTGCTGTTCAGCATGTCTGAAAAAGAGGCCGAGCGGCTTTTGCGGCAGGTCCGCCGGAAAAAGACACCGCTTCGCTTTTATCCCGTCGGCCGCCTGACCCGCAGCGTCAAGGGGGTGTGGTTGTCCGATAAAGAAGGGCGGCGCCGGCGGTTGGGGAGCGGCGGTTTCACACACTTCTAACAGCCGTTTTGAGTTTCCCGCGCATGGGGGGCATCACCGTTTATGGATATGAAGAAGGGTATTTCTATTGAGACGCACACCCCCGAGGAGACGCGGCGCTTCGCCGAGGCGTTGTCGCGCCATCTCAAACCCCGCGACTGCCTTGTCCTTCTGGGCGGTTTCGGGGTGGGTAAGACCACCTTTGTCAAAGGGCTGGCCAAGGGGCTGGGTGTGCGCAGGGTCCGCGAGGTGAGGAGTCCTTCTTTTGTCACGCTTAACGTATATGAAGGACGCCTGCCCCTGTATCACTTCGATCTTTACCGCTTGAGCACGCCGGTAGAGGTGCAGCGTATCGGCTGGGATGAGTTCGTGGAGGCCGACGGGGTGACGGCTATCGAGTGGCCGCAGGCGGCGGCTTCGCTCCTCCCGGCTTCTTCGCTGAAGATCCGTTTTACCATCCTGGGCGATCAGGATCGCCGCATCGAGGTCACAGCCGCCGAAGGCCGCGGTGACCGTTTTGTGAAAGCGTTTGTCAGGAGTCGTAAGAGGTCATGAGTCCCGAGAGCGCCTCTATCGTCAAAATGCTGGTGGCAGGAGGGTGTCTTGCCGCCGTCATCATCGGTGCGTGGCTTGGACGCGTTGCCGTGTTGGCGTACCGTTTTCTTCACGTCGCCGCCGGCGTCATTGAAGGACCTCAATGGAAGCGCACGGTTCACTTCCTTTTTTATGGGAAGGAGGAGCTGCGCGGGACGTATAAAGGCCGCGACGTCATCATCGGCGTCGCCTTTGCTGGGTTCAGGGGAGAGTTGATGAGTTTTCCTCACATCGCCCTGCGGCTGCGGGAGGCGATCGGGTATAACCTCAACCGCCTGCCGCATTATGCCGTGATCGAGAAGGGGTATGTCGTCTATCGCATGCAGTTTTCGGGTCTCCTGGCGGTCTTCGACAAGAGCTATCCGCAGTTCTTCAGCCGTAATTACCTGATCATCGCGCTCGACAGGCTCTTTGCCACGGCCGAGGATTTGGAGCGGGGCCGTATGTATAACGGGGTTTTTAACTGAGCTTTCTGGCCCTTGAGACCTCAACGCCGTATTCGGTGATCGCCGTCGGCTTTGCACGTGACGGCCTGACGGGGTCCCGGCGCGCGTTTGCCAAAGGTCGGGCCGACCGACTGACGGGATGGATCGAGGAAGTCCTGAAGAAGGCCGGGTTATCTTTGGATGAAGTCGATGTCTTCGGGGTCGGCGTGGGGCCGGGGTCGTTTACGGGCATCCGGATAGGATTGAGCACCGTGAAAGGCTTTTCGTACGCACTCGGCAAGAAGTGCGTGGCCTTCTCCAGCCTCGATGCGATCGCCTTCGGCGTCAAGGGATGCCCGGCGGGACCCTTGGCCGTGGCGGTGGACGCCAGGCGTTCCAATGTCTACTGCCGTTTTTACAGGATGACGCAAACGGGTCCCAAAAGGCATTCCCGGCCCGGGATGTTGCCGGTGAAAGAGTTCTTGCGGCGCGTGAAGCGGGGGACGGTGGTGACGGGTGACGGTGTCCGGATCCTCTGCAAGGACCTGGCGCGGCGCGGTGCCGTGTGCGCCCCGGAGAAATTTTGGCATCCCCGGCCCGAGGCGCTGGCCGCGTTGATGAGGGAAGGGCTCCTGAACAAAGATTTTCAGGACGCCTTCTCTCTCAAGGCCGTTTATTTTTATGGACACGATTGTCAGGTGCGCCGTGGCTAAGAAAAAGAGGACACTCTCCTTTTATCGGCCGACGTGGGTCGAGGTAGACCTGGGGGCGTTGGGCCACAATTACAGGGTCCTGAAGAGACGCCTGGCCCCCGGCACCAAGATGATGGTGGCGGTGAAGGCCAATGCCTACGGTCATGGCCTGGTGGAGGTCGCCCGGGCGCTCGTTGACGTCGGGGCCGATTATCTCGGCGTCGCCTGCGTGGATGAGGGGGTTGTCTTGCGCCGCAGCGGGGTGCGCGCACCCATCTTGAACCTCGGGGCGTTCTTCCCGCATGAGATCACGCCGATGCTGAGGCACGATATCGCGGCGACGCTCACCGATAGCGACATGGCCCGGCGCCTCAACGCGGCGGCGCGCCGGATGAGGAAGAAGGCGCACGTTCATATCAAGGTGGATACGGGGATGGGCCGGCTCGGCTTCTGGCACGAAGGGGCCGATGCCCTGATCGTGCAGTTGTGCGGCCTCAAGAATATTTGCGTCGACGGTCTGTACACGCATTTTCCCAGCGCCGACTCCGACGAGGCCTTCACGCAATCCCAGATCGCCTTCTTTTGCGCCCTCATCGACAGGCTCGCCATCCACGGCGTCAGCATCCCCCTCAGGCACACGGCAAATTCGATGGCCGTCCTGGGTTTTGAGGCCGCGCACTTCAACCTCGTGCGGCCGGGTCTAGCCGTCTACGGCCTGCACCCTAAGGATGAGATGGTGGGTCGCCTTGGCATCAAGCCGGTGTTGAGTTTTAAGACGCGCGTCGCCCACGTGAAGCGCGTGGCCAAGGGGCGGTCGGTCAGCTACGGCCGCACGTACATCGCCCCGCGCGACACGGTGATCGCCACCTTGCCCGTCGGCTACGGAGACGGCTACAATCGCCTGTTGTCCAACCGCGGGTCGGTGTTGATCCGCGGCGTGCGCTGCCCCATCGTCGGCGTGGTGTGTATGGATCAGACGATGGTCGACGTCGGCCGCCTGCCCGGCGTGCGCCAGGGTGAGGAGGTCGTCCTCATCGGCCGCCAGAAAGACCGGATTATCCGCGCCGAAGAGATCGCCCGGCTATGCCGCACCATTGCCTACGAAGTCATCTGCTGGATCTCCCCCCGCGTCCCCCGCGTCTATAAATAATCTCCGGCTTTTTGACGGCCAGATGGGGTTCCTTAACCTCTGCTCGGACGGATACGTCCGACCGTTGAGCGCGCCCCGCCAAGAGGTGGAACAGGGCCGGGGCCGCGGATGCGGCCCCTCCAGGCTTGGGCGCCGAACCGCAACGCACGCGTGCGCAACCACCTTAATGTAACAAAAGTCATTTGGGGAAGTGCCGCCGGAGGGTGGAACCCGCAGGCGGCCAGGCGAAGCTTTTTGTCGCCTAGCAAGGCGTCCTAAACCGTGCCGATGAGCGAAAAACTCCGTCTGACGGTAAAAGGGACCCCAACGGACCGGACGGCGCGGGGGAGATTACGGGATGCGGGTGATGAGGTAGAGGCCGAGGAGGCCGAAGAGGGTGTGGCTGGCGCAGGCGGCCACGAAGGGCGGCAAGCCGCCGCCCTTGCCCAGAGCGAGGCTGACCGCAAACAGGACATAGAAGAGGAAACTGATTCCCAGACACAGGCCGATGGAAGAGAAGGTCACGGCGCGGCCACCGATCATGACGGAGGAGGGGATGCCCAGGAGGATGACGACGAGGGCGGTGAACGGGAAGACCATCTTCTGATAGAGGTCCACCTTCAGGCGCGTGACCGTGCGATTCACTTCCTTTTCAGGCAGGCGCGCGATGTACTGTGAGAGTTCCTTGATATTCATGCTCTCGACGGGGATGTTTTGACGCAGGAAGTCCTGCGGGGTCTCCTGGATTTTCAGGAAGGTATTGGTGAAGTACAGGGGCTCGCCGCGCACCCGCTGGTTGTCGCCCAGCCGGTAGATAAAGGCCTGGTAGAGGATCCACCGGTTCTCGCGCCAGACCGCCTTCTCCGCGTAGATCTTGGACGTGACGTTCTGGTGGTTATCGTGTTCGAGGATAGTCAGCCCCTCGATCGTCTTCGACTTCGGATAGAGTTTGTTGATGAAGAAGAGGCGGTTGTTGAAGCCGTACACGGCGACATTCTCCAACGGAGATTCGCTTTCTCCCGTCGCCTTCTTGTCGATGTAGACATGTTTCAGGAGGGTGCCCATGCGCTGCGCCTGAGGCAGGACGGTCTCGCTGATCCAGAAGATCCCCAGGCTCAGGATGAGGCCGATGACCCAGAAGGGCCGGATGATGCGGCTGAGCTCGACGCCGCTTGAGCGCATCGCGATGATCTCGTTCGTCTGATTGAGGCCGCCCAGGGTAAAGAGGGTCGCCAGGAGCGCCCCGACGGGCGCCGTCTGCGTGAAGATCAAAGGCAGCGTATAGAGGTAGAGTTCGACCACCTTCAGGAGAGGCGGGTGGTGTTTGATGATATCCTGCAGATTGGAGAGGATGTCGACGACGACGTACAGAAAAAGAAAGACAAAGAGGCACATCAGGAAATTCTTGAGGAATCTGCCGACGAGATAGCGGTCTAAGATAAGCATGTCTTGGAGAGGAGCACGACGCCCAGGAAGCCGAAGATGATGTTGGGCATGCTCAGGGCCAGGCCCGGTTCCATCTTGCCTTCGATGCTCAAGGCCTCAAAGCCGATCATGGCCAGGTAGTACATGACCACGATCAGGAAGGCGAAACCGAAGTTGATTGACTTCTCGCGCCGGTGCGTGATCATGGCGAAGGGCGCACCGATGATGACGAAGATGAGGCAGGAAAGGGCCAGGGTGTTGCGTTTGTAGATCTCGCTCAGGATGGGCGTCACGTCGATGCCGCGCTTGCGGAAGTCCGCGAGCTGCGCGCGCAGCTCCTGGAGCGTCATGTCCTTGGCTTTCTTGTCGACCTTGCCGGTCTGTTTTTTGAAGTCGATGTTCATGAAGTAGGTCTTGAAGTTCAGTTTATAGAAGTTTTCGGGGTCCTGCGGGTTGATCTCGTCGGACGTCCCATCGATGAGTTTGAGTTTGAGCATCTTCTTGTCGGGCAGGACGATGAACTCGCCGCGCTTGGCGATGATGGTCCGGGGCGGTTTGTCTTCTCCCCGGGGTTCATAGATCCGGATATTGCTGAACTTCTGGCCGTCGATCTGGTAAATGAAGATGATGAACTTTTCGAAGGCCGTGATGAACGTCCCGGCCTCGAGAGCCGCCCCCGGGTTCTCGGTGCCCATCTCCAAGAGGACCTCGCGCGAGCGGTGGTGGCTCTTGGGGATGATGTGGTTGTTCAGGAGGATGCAGAAGAGGCTGATGATGAGCCCGACGATCAACAGCGGCGTCAGGATGCGCAGGGCGCTGATCCCGCTCGCGCGGATGGCGATGATCTCGTTGTCCGAGGACAGACGCCCTACGGACAGGAGCACCCCCGAGAGGGTGGCGATGGGCAGGATGAAGCTGAGCAGAAACGGGATGAGATAGATAAAGAGCCGCCCGGCGGTCAAGAGCGGCACCCCCTTCGTGAGGATGAGCTCCGCGAGGCGGATCAGGTTACCCAACACCATGACAAAGGTCAAGACGAAGAGCGACAGGAGAAACGCGCCGAAGAACTCCTTGAGGATGTAGTTGCGCAGGATCTTCATGATATCAGCCTTTGGCAAACGCGAGGACCGCCACGTGCCGGGCCCCGGCCTCTTTGAGGGCGTAGGCGGCAGCGCTTGCCGTGGCGCCGGTCGTCAGGATGTCGTCGATGAGGAGGAGCCGTTGGTCCGAGAGGTCCTGGTCGGGGATGACCCGAAAGGCCCCCTGGACGTTGGCCGGTCGTTCTTTTTCGCGGAGCGTGGCCTGGGAGCGCGTGTTTTTGATGCGCACCAGCAGGGGGAGGACCGGGACGCCGGTCTCCCGCGCGAGGCACCCGGCCAGCGCCTGGGCCTGGTTGAATTCACGTTCGCGCAGCCGCGTGGGGAAGAGCGGAACGGGCACGAGGGCGTCGAAGACAGACATGGAATCCTTATGGATGACGCTGAGCATGAGGCGTGTCAACGTCTGGGCGAGGTACGCGCGTCCCTGGTATTTAAACTGTTGGATGAGGCGGCGGGCGATGCCGTCGTAGACGAAGCATGCGTTCAGGCGGTCAAATCCGGGCGCGGTGCGCCGGCAGGCCGTGCAACGGCCCTGCTCGAAGTCATCGGCGCTCCTGACGGGGTGGCCGCATAAAGGGCAGACATTCGGCGCCACGAGAGGGATTCCCCGGGCACACGTCTGACACACGTAGGTATCGAAGGCGTTGATGCGCTCGTAAAGGACGGTCCCGCAGCCGTGGCAGCTCGGCGGGGCCAGGAAGCGGTCGCAGGTGGCGATAAGTTCTTTAAACATGCAAGATATGGTAGCATCCCGTATAGGGCTTTTCAAGCGAAAGCTCACAAAGAATCGTTTGACAGGCTCGGGCCGCAAAAGTAGAATGAATTTCAATGGAAAACACGTCCGAAATCCGCGAGCGGCTCTTTTGCCTCATCAAGGAAGAGGCCTATCACCCGGGTCGCATCACCCTGGCCAGCGGCAAGGTCAGTGATTATTATATCGATGCGCGCGCCGTGACCCTGTCAAGCGAAGGGGCCTACTGCGTGGGCCGTCTTCTCTTCGATCTGGTCAAGGGGGAGGCGGTTCAGGCCGTCGGAGGGCCCACGCTGGGGGCCGATCCGATGGTCGGGGCCCTCGCCGCACTGAGCTTTGAGCGACAAAAGTCCATCAATACGTTCCTGATCCGCAAGACCCCCAAGGCCCACGGCCGCATGCTGCAGGTCGAAGGGCCGGCCCTGGAGGCCGGGGGGTGTGTCATTTTGGTCGATGACGTGGTGACGACCGGCGGTTCCCTGATCGATGCCATCGCCGTGCTTAGGAAGATGGACATAAAGGTCAAAAAGGCCATCGTTCTCGTTGACCGGGAGGAGGGCGCGGCCAAGAATCTGGCGGAGAAAGGGTGCGCGCTCGTAGCGCTCTTCAAGGCTTCTGAATTCACCGCGCGTCCCTGATTTGTCTCCCTCCGTAATTTCCCTATATATATGTTACCTTATAATGTGGTCGTGGTGGGCGGCGGTCCTGCCGGCATGACGGCGGCGTGGCGCGCCGCGCAGGGGGTGCGTGGTGTCGTTCTGCTGGAGAAGAACGCGGTCCTGGGCCGCAAGCTCGGCCTGACCGGCAAGGGCCGCGGCAATCTCACCAACGATACCCCTGTCGCAACGCACCTGGAGGCGTTCGGCAAGAACGGCGTCTTTTTACGAAACGCCTACAGCCGTTTTTTCGTCCCTGAATTGAAGGTTTTTTTTCTCGACCGGGGGGTGCCGCTGAAGAGGGAAAGGCAGGCCCGGGTTTTTCCCAGGAGCGACAGCGCTTCGTCCGTTGTCGAGGCCCTGGCAAGGGCGCTGAAGGAGGCGCGCGTCGAGGTGCGCACGGCCGCGCGGGTAAAGCGGATAGAGCTCGTCGCTGACGGCTCCAAGAAGATAACAGTGGACGACGGCTCCGTCTTATCGGCGCACCGCGTGATCATCGCCACCGGCGGCGCGTCGTATCCTCAGACGGGTTCGACGGGCGACGGCTATCGCTTTGCCGAGGCGCTGGGGCATGCGGTGAGCGCGCCGGAACCGGCCCTCGTGCCCCTGCGCACGAGAGAACGGTGGGTGCGGGCGTGCGCGGGCCTGACGCTTTTTCCGGTGCGGCTATCTTATGCGGCCGGCTCGAAAAAAATCACGACGGATATCGGTGAGCTCCTCTTTACGCACTTCGGCGTCTCAGGCCCGCTCATTTTGAATATTTCCGCAAGTTTTTCGTCTGCCCTCAAGGATGTTCCGGTGGTCCTGCGCGTGGACCTGAAGCCGGCCCTGGATGCCGAGAAGCTCGATGAGAAGCTGCGGCGCAACTTTGCCGCCGGCGGCGGCAAGGTCCTGAAGAACTACCTCTATGATGTGTTGCCTAAAAGGTTGGTCGGTCCGTTTCTCTCTGTGGCCGGTCTGGACGCAGCCAGGAGGTGTCACCAGGTGACCGTCCAGGAGCGGCACCGGCTCGTCGAGACATTGAAGGCGCTGCCGCTGACCATCGTTGGGACGCTGGGCCTTGATGAGGCCATGGTGACGCAGGGAGGCGTCCGTTTAAAGGAGATCGACCCGCGCACCCTTGAATCGCGTAAGGTGCCCGGGGTGTACTTTTGCGGCGAGGTGCTGGACCTGGCCGCCACCAGCGGCGGCTTTAATCTTCAGGCTGCCTTCTCGACCGGCTACCTTGCCGGTGCCGCCGCTGCAAAAAGGGAAACAAAGGAGCCAGGCTCCTTTGTTTCCCTTTTGTGAGACAACGGGCAGGGTCATCATGAAAAGACCGATTATCCTTGCATCTCAATCGAAGGCGCGCCGGGAGCTTCTCAGGCGGCTGGGGATCAGGTTTCGCGTGGTCCTGCCGCGGGTGAAGGAGCACGCGGGTCGGGCCCGGGCGCCGGAGGCGACGGCCAAGGCCAACGCGCTCCTCAAGGCGCGCGACGTGGCCGGCCGCGTGCGCCGGGGCCTTGTCGTGGCCTGCGATACCTTCGTGGTACAGGGTAGCCGCGTCTGCGGTAAGCCAAAAGATATGAAAGAGGCCCGGCGGATGCTCAAGCGTCTTTCGCGCAAGCCCCACGTCTTATACTCCGGTATCGCCGTGGTCGACGCAGGGCGCCGGCGCGCGTGGGTGGAGTGCGCCAAGACCAGAATATTCATGGAGCCGTTGACGGACAAGGAGATCACCGCCTACTTCAAGAAGGTCTCGCCGCTGGACAAGGCCGGCGCGTTCGATATTCAGGGTCGCGGGGGCCTCTTTATCAGACGGATCGAAGGATGCTACTTCAACGTCGTCGGTCTGCCGTTGGCCCATCTGGCCAGGCTTTTTAGAAAGGCCGGCGTCTCGCTCTTCGTGGTCTTGTGCGCGGTCGGCCTGTGGGGGTGCGCCACGACGGAATTCAACGTGGCCACCCGGGAACGGGACCTGATGTTTTACTCGACGGACCGCGAGGTGGCGATAGGCGATTCACTAGCCCAGCAGATGGACAGGGAGTATAAGCTCGTCATGGATCCCGAGCGGGAGGAGCGGTTGCAGCGCGTCGGTGGGCGCATCGCGGCTGTCGCCGACCGGCAGGAGATCCTCTACCGCTTCCGGGTCATCGAGGACAAGAAGGATGACGATGTCGTCAACGCCGTCTCCCTGCCGGGCGGTTATGTGTATGTCTTCAAGAAACTGATGGACATCGCGGATACGGACGATGAGCTTGCGGCGGTCCTGGCGCACGAGGTGGCGCACATCGTGGCGCGCCACCAGATTAAAAGACTGCAGGCCATCTGGGGCTTCAACATCCTGGGCGTCCTGGCGGCGCAGACACAGGACGCAGATGTTGCCCTAGGGACTCAGCTGGCCTATGCCTCACTGATGATGGAATACTCCCAGGAAGACGAGCTGTTGGCCGATCAGCTGGGCGCGCGCTACGCCAAGCGCGCCGGCTATGACCCGAACGGCATGATCCGTTTTCTGGAGAGGCTTAAGGAGCGCCAGCGCAAAGAGCCGGCGCGACCCTTGTCCTACTTCCGGACGCACCCGTCCTACGGAGAGCGCGTGAAGGCGGCAAAAGAAGAATTGGGTCAGGAAATCAAATTTTCGGATTATATCAGCGCGATCTAGAAAAGAAAGCGTCGGCACCTTCCAAAAAAAGCGCCAGCCTTAAAGAGGGCTGGCGCTCCAATCAAGTGCCCAGAGACGGAATCGAACCGCCGACGCAGGGATTTTCAGTCCCTCGCTCTACCGACTGAGCTATCTGGGCGGATCATCAAACTTCTGTTTTTGCGATCAGTTGCGAGAAGGTCAATTTTGGCCTCTTCCTCGCAGACCCCTCGGTGTCCACCTGCATGTTCCTCAGGTCATTAAGTTTGGCTGCCGCACTATGCAGATGTTCCGGCGACGAATGGGCATACCGAAGGGTCATTTTCGGATCTTTATGTTCCAAGAACCATCGCACCGTGTTCAGACCCACGTCTTCCATCGATGGGTGTCTGACGGAGTGGTGGCGCGTATCGCGAAACCGGAAATTCTTTATACCAGAAATCCGGCAGGCCGTAAAGAAGGATTTTCGAACCTCTAAAAGGGCCTTCCATTCCCGAACGCCTCCATTTCGGGAAAAGAGAACCGTCCCCATGATTCCCACAGACCCCGTGCCTTCAGCCGATAGCGACGGAGCCGTGTTCTTCGGTACGGATGCGCATGCAGTCTTCTAGGTCCAGGATGAAGACCTTGCCGTCGCCGGTCTCGCCGGTCTTGGCGCCCTTGGCGATGGCGGCCAACGTCGGCTTCAGGAAGCTGTCGTTGACGGCGATCTCCAGGCGGATCTTGCGTAGAAGGTTGCCCGCTTCCTTGTTGCCGCGGTAATATTCGGTGACTCCCTTTTGCCGGCCGTGGCCCAGGACCTCGCTGACCGTCATGAGGTTGACCTCGGCCTCATACAGCGCCGCTTTCACGGCGTCCAGGCGATGGGGCTGGATGATGGCTATGACGAGCTTCATATGATTCCTCCTCTCATTCCAATATGGTATACGCCCTCTCGTGGTGCTGCGTCAGGTCGAGACCCATGTCCTCTTCCTTTTCTTTGACGCGGATTCCGAAAAAGACGTCGACCAGCTTGTAGATGACGAACGTGACGATCAGCGTATACCCCGCCACCGCCAGGACCCCCACTGCCTGGATGAGGAGCTGTTTCGGGTTGCCGTAGATCATGCCGTTCGCCCCCGCGTCGTTGATGGCGATCGAGGCGAACAGCCCCGTCGCCAGCGTCCCCAGCATTCCGCCGATACCGTGCACGCCGAAGGCGTCCAGAGAATCGTCATAACCGAAGCGGGGCTTAAGGACGGCGATCCCGATGAAACACAGGACGCTCGCTGACAGCCCGATCAGCGCGGCGGCCCCAATGCTGACGAATCCCGATGCGGGCGTGACGGTCGCCAGGCCCGCGATCGTGCCCGTTGCGACGCCGAAGACGGTCGGCTTGCCGTTACGCACCCACTCCAGCAAGGCCCAGCTGATGCCCGCTGTCGCGGCGGCCGTGTTCGTCACGATGATGGCGTTGATGGCCACCCCGTTGAAGGCCAGGGCGCTGCCGCCGTTAAAGCCGAACCAGCCGAACCAGAGAAGGCCCGTCCCGAGGACCACGAACGGAAGATTGTGCGGAGCCGGGGCGTGACTCAGCCCTTTGCGCCTGCCGATGATGATCGTCGTGACCAGAGCCGCGATGCCGGCACTCGTATGAACCACGAGCCCGCCGGCGAAGTCCAAAACCCCCAACTGCTTCAGCCAGCCGCCGGTGCCCCACACCCAGTGGCAGACCGGGTCATACACGAACGTCGCCCACAGGAGGATGAAGACGAGAAACGCCGAGAACCGCATCCTCTCTGCGAAGGCGCCGATGATAAGGGCCGGTGTGATGACCGCGAACATCATCTGGAAAAGCATGAAGACCTGGTGGGAAAGGCCCGGGCCGTACTCGGCGAACGGCGCGAAGCCGACGCCCCTCAGGCCCATCCAGGCCCAACCGCCCCAAAACCAGTTGCCGGGCGCAAACGAAAGACTGTAGCCGAACAACATCCACTGCAGGCTGATGATACATAAGGCCATGAGGCACTGTATCAGGACACTCAGGATATTCTTTCTCCTGACCATCCCTCCGTAAAAGAATGCCAGCCCCGGCGTCATCAACATGACTAGCAACGCCGAGACCAAAACAAAAAGGGTATCGACCGGATTCACCGCCATGTGCCCCTCCTCCCAAAAATAAAGGCGTCCCTTGTGCCGAGCGTTAACGTGAACGCCTGCGTGGCGTTTCCTGAGAGGCACATCGCTGTGCCGGCCCCAAAAACAAAAAGCGCCCCTGACGGCTATCGATGACGTCCAGAACGCCTTCTATGCGTTTATGCTACGACGGGTACACCGCTGTACCCGCGATATCCCAATGAGTTATTTGGTTCATTATACACTTAAACGGAGGCGAGACAAGGAAAAACACCGAGCGGTGGGCCGTCTTCAGGGTCACGCTCCTCTTTTCATGTAGAGACGTAAAATTCCTCTCTTTTTTAAGAAAATAGCGGCTGCCAAGAGCAAGCCGGCGCAGAGGGCAAAAAGGAGAAAGCCAAGGAAGAAGCGAGCGAGACGCGGGTCCAGCGAAGACCGCTGGCTGCGCGGGATGCGCAGGTAGCGGAGGACGCCTGAGCGGACAGATCCGTAACCGCGGCTTCAAGGATTATATGGGGCCGCCGGGGGCGCCGGCGTCGGATCCCCAGGCACCGGAGGATCCGGCGGGACAGGGGGCGTGGGCGCGGCTGGTCCCGTCGGCCTGGCCGGCGTCTCGCCGTCCGACGAAAATGCCAGGTAGGCCATGAGGAACAAGGGGGCGATCGGCACAACGATGAGCAGTCCGAGCCAGGGAGATTTTCCCCGCGCCTCGGAGATCCCCATCCAAAGGATTACGATAATGACGATGTTGACGTACGGTATAAACATCAGCAGGATCCACCACCATTCCTTTTCCGCGATCTGGACCATCAGAAACAGATTCAGGATCGGCACCCACGCGTACCAGCCGTTGTCGTCGTGGCCGGTCCTCTGGGCGATTTTCTGGAGACAGAAAGCCGAGAAGGCGTAGAGGACCAAAAAGATAAAAAGGAGGGCAAAAATCACGACCGAAGACATGACCGTTGTCCGTCTTCGGCCCTTGACCGCTTCAGGAGGCTTGTTCTCCAGTAGCCGAGTTACCTTGGGATGATAACCTCGTGCGTTTTCGCGGTCTGCGGTCCCGGAGCCGCTGATACACTCTTCACCCAGCGAGAGGGAGAGCGTCTCTCCGGCGTACTCGAACTCCACGGCTGAATCGCTGATGCTGACGACCCTGGCGCCTTCGATCTCGTCACCTACGGCGACGATCTGGTCGTTGACGATGGCGATGGGTTTTTCGTCCGCCGTCATCGTTCCCTGTATGCACAGAGCCGGCCGTTCCTTCTCGCATAGCCCCACCCGGCATCCAAGGACACACGAAACCGACAGACATACCCCCAAGGTAATCCGGACAACGGCTCTCATTAGGGCTCCCTTGTTCGTTGTTGACAGGCGTTCCAACTAAAGGTATACTTTTTTCCGCTGCCGGGATGGTGAAATTGGCAAACACATAGCGTTCAGGGCGCTACGCCCTCACGGGCTTAAGGGTTCAACTCCCTTTCCCGGCACTAAATTTTCGTTTGCGTCTTCAGCGCCGCCCGGCCCGAGGCGAGGAAGGCGCGCATCTCGGCGTCAGCCGGCTCCAGCCTCAACCCCCGTTCCCACAGTCCTATCGCCTCTTCAAACCGTCCCATATTGGCGAGCACGGCGCCCAGGTTCTTGAAGTCTTGCGCGGAGAGCCTGGCGCGCCGTAGCGCGCGTTCAACGTATCTGCGTGCGTCGTCCAAGCGGCCCAGCCGTCCCAGGCACACGGCCGCGCCGACGTAGCCGTTGGCTTCATCCGGGTTCAAGGCGGTCGCCTTCGTGAAGGCCTTCAGGGCCTGCGGATATTCTTGTTTGCCGAGGTACCAGTTTCCGGCGACGATGTAGCTGGCGGGGTAGAGGGGGTAGACCTCAAGACTCCTGTTGAGCGCTTCGAGCATCCCGACCTCGTCACCCAGCGTGTGCCGGAGAGAGGCGATCTGCGTCAGGCCCACGGCGTTGCGGGGGTTGAGCCGGACGGAGCGCTCGAAGAACGCCAGGGCGGTCTCCGGCTCACCTCGAAGACGATAGACAGCGGCGATCTGATGGGCCGCCCGCCATGCATTGGCCTTATCGTCGAGCATCCTCGCGTAAACCGCGAGCGCCTCCCCGGCGCGTCCCTCCCGCAGAAGCAACGCGCCTTTCTGAAAGGCGATGTCGGCCGCCGGCACCCGATAACGCTGCATCCTTTGAAGGAGGGTCGTGTCATTCTTCCAGATCGCGGCTTCATGGAAGGTGAAGACACACCAATAGAGGACCGCTGCCGTCAAGAAGACGAGGTGTGCTCTTTTCGACCGGACCATGAAGAGGGCCAGCGTCAGGCACAGGCCGATAAGAGGTAGATAGAGCCAGTTTTCCGCCATCGCCGCGCCCCGCTCCGGAAAGCTGTCGATAAGCCGGATGAGAGGGATCAGACACAGGAAGGTCCAGAGGATGCCCAGGGTCCAGGCGGATTTTTTCTTTACGAAGAGCCACGCCGTAACCGCGAGGAAGAGAAAAAAGATCAGGCCGCAGGCGATGAGCGGGGCCGTCGGCCCGAGGACCCACTCTGTCGCGCGCATCGGCAGGAGGGGGTGCGGCCACACGATGAGCCCGATGTAGCGGCACAGCACGTTGACGACGTTGAGGAGCGTCAGCCCCCACGGCAAATGTGCCTGTCCGAGCCTCCCCATCCTTTCGTCGAGAAAGACGTGCTGGCGTGCCAACACGTAAAGGAGGCCGACGGCGATGAACCCGGCGAGCTCCAGGCGCCGTTGCCTCCGGGAGGCCTGCCCTTGGTCCGTCACCGAGCGCACGAGGGGCAGGAGGAGCAGGAGGAGCAGGGCATTTTCGCGCGCCAAGAGCCCTAGGGCGAAGCAGGCAAGGCTGATCCGGTACCACCTGAGGCGTCGGGTCGCCTGCCAGCTCAGGAACGCTATCAGCGATAGGAGCACGAAGAGGGTGGCCAGGAGGTCGGCGCGGCCGCTGATGTAGCTGACGGCCGAAGCGTGGACGGGCGCGACGCAGAAGAGGGCCGCGGCGGCAAAGCCGAGGCGCTCCCGCTTGAAGAGGCGCAGGACCAACAGATAGACGAGCCAGACGTTCAGGAAGTGGAGCAGGAGGTTGGTCAGGTGGAACCCGACGGGGTTCAGGTGCCAGAGGATGTAGTCGGCCATGAGCGTCCCCATAAAGAGGGGGCGCCAGTAGTTGGCTTGGTGCGGGGTTCCCGGCGGGTAGATCCCGTGCGCCCCGTGATAATGAAGGAACCGGATATCCTTGACCGTCGGGTTCTCGACGATCAGCGCGTGGTCATCGAGGACAAAGTCAAAGGAAAGGGAGGGGCCCCAGACGAAGACGGTCAGCAGAAACAGGGATGCGAAGAGGAAAGTTTGCCTGTTTTTCAGGAGGGAGGCGATTTTTTGCATGGGCGGCCCTTTGAGACCATTATAAAAACTCCGGCGGCCTTTGACAATCACAAAATTGACTTGTGAGACGTCATCAAATGTGATAGAAAAGAGGCTATGGACGCGTCCATCCCGAAGAAAATAGAAGAGGAGCACATTCAGGACATCCAGGACCTGTCCGTCGCCATCGATACCTGGGACGACATCTTCTCCGACTTCGACCCCGGCCCCATCGAAAAGCGCGTCCTTTCCGAAGACTTCCTGACGGAGATCAAAAAGCGCTTTCGCGAGCACCGCACGGGCCAGGTCACCGTCACCTTCCTGACGCCGTCCGCGCTCAAGGATGAGGAGTTGGAGCGTAAGGTGATCAGGCGTCTGAAGCAATACTTCAAGTTCCGCTCGCTCTCGGTGCTCAAGGAGATCAACGACCTGCGGCGCCGGGGGTTCTATTTCGTCCTGACCGGTATCTTTTCGCTGGCCACACTCACGCTTCTGACGTATTACCGGGTCGCCGAGCAGCTGGTCCTGGAATTGATCGCCATCATCCTGATGCCGTTGGGCTGGTTCGGTATCTGGGAGGGTTTTTCCCGCATCATCGAGCCTTCACCTTATATGAAGAAGGATCACGAGATCTTCACGAGGCTCGCGAAGGCCAGCATCAAATTCAGTTATGCCGGGGCATAAGCGCAACGAACATCATACCCATGCTTCCCGATAAGAGAGGATACTTCGGACCGTTCGGCGGCCAGTACGTCCCCGAGACGCTCATGGAGGCGCTCGGTGAGGTCGAGAGGGTCTATCATGCGGCCCGACGGGATCCCAGGTTCAAAAAGGATTTGGATTATTACTTGCGCGTTTACGCGGGCCGGCCGACGCCGCTCTACCATGCCCAGAGGTTGAGTGCGGCCCTGGGCAACAGGGCGCGGATCTATCTCAAGCGCGAGGACCTGTTGCATACCGGTGCCCACAAGATCAATAACACGTTGGGTCAGGCGCTGTTGACCCTGCGCATGCGCAAGAAGCGCGTGGTGGCTGAGACCGGCGCGGGCCAGCACGGCGTGGCCACGGCAACGGTCTGTGCCCTCTTCGGCCTGGAGTGCCACGTCTATATGGGCACGACCGACATCGAGCGCCAGGCCTTGAACGTGTACCGCATGAAGTTATTGGGCGCCGAGGTCGTGCCGGTCACGGCGGGATCAAAGACCCTCAAAGACGCGATGTCCGAGGCGATCCGCGACTGGGTGACGAACGTGCGCACGACCCACTATATTTTAGGTTCGGTCGGCGGGCCGCATCCGTTTCCTTTGTTGGTACGTGATTTTCAGACGGTGATCGGCCGGGAGGCCCGGCGACAGATCATGAAAGAAGAACGTCGCCTGCCGGATTGTCTGATCGCCTGCGTCGGCGGGGGCAGTAACTCTATCGGGCTCTTTCATCCCTTTTTCAGGGACAAGAAGGTCCGGTTCGTCGGCGTGGAGGCGGCGGGCAGCGGCCTTTATTCCGGTCACCACGCGGCGACGTTGCTGCAAGGAGAGATCGGCGTCCTGCATGGTGCCAAGAGCCGTCTCTTGCAGGATAAGGACGGCCAGATCAAGATCGCGCATTCCATCGCCGCGGGACTCGATTACCCGGGCGTGGGACCGGAGCACGCGTATTATCAGAAGATCGGCCGGGCCCGCTACGTGGCCGTGACGGACAAAGAGGCGGTGGAGGGGTTGAGGCTGCTCTCCGAGACC
>CAZCSY010000007.1:33603-35974 GCA_964501505.1 uncultured Planctomycetia bacterium | reverse complement strand
ATCCAAGTGAAAAACATCGGGTAACAAAGGGGGACAACGGGCAACATCCAGACTCCTCAGTTCCTTTTGACATCGACGACAAAAGTGGTATTCTGTTGTTAAGCAAGAGGTTAGGGAATTAAGGCAGGACGAATCCCGACCTCTCCGCTATTTTTTAAGCACAAATGGGTCATTTGACTTTGAGCCTAATTCGATATTTCTCAAGGCAAATCAAGGCGTGGCAAGGTAGGGAGAACAAGTTTAGTACTTTTTGGTGGTGAAGTCGGCGGTGAAAGAGGTAGCGGTGAAACATAAGAGCGTGTATATTATTGCAGGTCCCAATGGCTCAGGAAAGACAACGTTTGCTAAGTTGTTTTTGCCTGACTATGTGCAATGTCCGAATTTTGTTAACGCGGACATGATCGCCCAGGGGCTGGCCCCATTTGAGCCTCGTGCGGCAGCTCTGAAGGCCGGCAAGCTTGTGCTGCAGCAGATTCATGAGTATGCAGGGCGGGGAGTTGATTTTGCTTTTGAGACAACCTTATCGGGTAAATCCTATGTCAACCTGTTGGGAGAATTAAAGGGTAAAAGTTATGCGCTGCACCTTTTTTTCTTATGGATCCCCAGCCCTGAACTGGCAATAGCCCGTATTAAGGAAAGAGTTCAAGAGGGCGGGCACCACGTGCCGGCGGAGGATGTTCGGCGGCGTTTCGGCCGAGGTATGCATAATTTTTTTCATTTATATGAGTTTCTCCTAGATTCCTGGATGATGTTTGATAATTCAAGAGCAAAACCCGTATTGATTGCAAAAAGACGAAATGGCCTCAGGGAAGTGTTTAACGAAGAATTGTTCGCGATGATTCAGGGAAGTTGAGGGCAACATATGAAAAAGAGAATGACGTTGCAAGATAAGGCCGAAGCGGCATTAAAGAAAGCGGTACGAGGCGTCGTGGAGCGGCACAAGAAGACAGGTCGTCCGCTGGCGGTGTGGGAGAACGGCAGAGTTGTCCGAGTCTCTTCGAATGCTATTAAGTAAGGGTTTTGGTGGTGTTTTGGTAGTGAAATGGGTATTTTAAGCACGAAAATGGCACAATCCCGACCTCTCCGTAGGAAATTTTATAGATTGTATCTCATTCATTTGTGCCCAAATTGAGCCTATTCTATCAGAGAGAGGCCAAGATGATTGACTGAACCGATCTGTGAGGTTCGGTTCTTTTTATTGTTTTGCGTAGGGGAGCGTTTGTGCGTAACCTGCGTCTAATTTTCATCCTACCAAGAAAATATAAGAAAGATAAGAAATGGCCAAAAATTTAAAACTGAAAAATTCGCTTTTTAATAAGATTGTAGAGATATTTTCACAAGAGCCAAGAGGCCGCGTTTTAGACTTAGGCTGTGGTGATGGGATTTATGCAAAAGCACTCAAGGACCTCGGATTTGATGTTGTTGCGTCGGATGGTGACAATCGCAGATTTAAATACCAAAACGATATCCCCTTCAAGCCATTTAATCTATTAGGGCGATTTCCGTTTGATAATGAAGAATTCGATTATGTTTTATTTCTTGAAACAATTGAGCACCTTTGGAATCCCTATGATTGCATTAAAGAGATTAGCAGAATTTTAAAGCAGGGAGGGGCGCTAGTAATTTCAACGCCCAATATATTAAATCTTAATTCTCGTGTTCGGTATTTATTCGAGGGCTCTTTCGACTATTTCAGAGAACCTACTTTGGATTATGTGATTAAATATCCAGAGAATTTTGTAAATATTCACCTTACCCCGTGGAGATACCAGGATCTTGAATTTCTATTATATGAGAACTCCTTGTCTGTAAGGAAGTATTACTCCGATATTCTGAAAGGTTACTTAAGAATTCCCTATTTCTTTTTATGGCCGATTATAAAACTTCAGAGTTTTTCAAAGAAGAAAAGGTTTTTAAAAAAAGGCGGAATAAACTACGATAGAATTGACGCAATTTTGACATCGGATGAAATCATGTTTGGAAAACATTTGATTTTAAAAGCAGTGAAGAGTGAAGATTGCAAGAGGCAATATTTCTCTCTCAATCAATAATTCTAAGTACCCCTTCTGTGTCCATCCAAAGAGAAAATCTTGTAAGACGTTGGAGAAATTAATGTAATGTGTGGACATCGCAGTTCTCTTTGATCTGGACGACAAAAGTGGTATTATTTTGAAAGGCAATGGGTTAGGGAATTAGGGCGGGCCAAATACCGGACTCTCCGTATTATTTTTCTCCTTCCACCAAATTCGTAATTTTGGTGTTCGTTAACACATTCCCGCGCAACACTCTGTTTATAAATCTCAACATTGCCTTCAACTTATAGAACGCCCGGTCTCATGGGGGGCATAAAATATAACTTTTAAAATGTTCT
>CAZCSY010000007.1:0-33593 GCA_964501505.1 uncultured Planctomycetia bacterium | reverse complement strand
AAACCCGGGCTTTTTTAATTCGATTTTTAATTTTATTGTACAATAAGTTACAGCAACTCTTTAGAGTTATTGATGTTAAATGAAATACGCGGCATGGGAAATGCATAAGAATATACAGGCGAGAGTTTATTGTAACATTAATAAAAGTACAAGAAAGGAAGCAAAAACATGAAAAAATTGTGTTTGATCGTCACATTGATATTGGCAGTATTCGTTGCTACAAATAATGCTCAAGCCCTTGATTTTGACTTTTCCGGAGTCATGGCGAACCACAATGATGTCCTGCTTTTTAATTTTACTTCAGGCGGGGTAGGTAATGTGACTTTGTTCAGCTCTTCGTGGCTCGATGGTAACCATGGCTTTGACCCTATGTTAGGCCTTTGGGATGGCGCTGGTAATCTTATCGATTTTCAGGATGACGGAGGTAACATTGGCACAACATATTCGAACGGAGTTCCCTATGACCATGGAAACTGGGATTCGTATTATTCTTCTTCCATAGGAGCCGGTAATTATACGGTGTCCTTATCTGCATATGCTAATTTTAATAATGGGAGCAACCTTAGCGATGGTTTTTCCTATGATGGCCAGGCACCGATATCTATACCGTCTTGGTCCCAGCCGGCTAATGGATACCAAACCGGAGACTATGCTTTTCATATCTTGAATGTCGCCCAAGCGAGTGGGCCTGGAAGTCCTAATGAAGGAGGAGTCGTTCCCGAACCAGCGACATTATCGCTTTTAGGATTGGGATTGAGCGGATTCCTCATGAGGAGGAGAAGGGCCGTCTAGATAGACTTTTTGAGTTAAACGAAAATAAAGGGCTGGACTTAACCGTTCAGCCCTTTTTATTCCTTGTGCCCAAGCTGTGCCCGTCTAAAGGGAAAATCTTGTAAAACGTGGGAAAAAGTTATGTAATGCGCGGATACCGCAACTCCCCTTGACTTCGACGACAAAAGTGATAATATATTGAAAAAAAAGAGGTTAAGGGGTTTGCTTGGATCGAATCCCGACCTCAGTGTATGTTTTCCGGAGCCTCCGGCTCCGGCGCCGCCATCTGAACATCCACAAAGAAGGGAACATTGATGAAGCGCCATCGTTTGCTATGGAGCGCGTTGTTGTTACTGATAGCTGTTGCCCCGGCCTGTTTTGGTCCTGTTTGTTGGGCCCAGCAGGATACGCCGGCCAACGAAACGGTAAAACCGGATGCGGGAGACGCGACCCCCGATATCGTCAAGGCCGCCGGGGAGATCAAAGAAGCGATCGTGCCGACGACCCCCGAAGTCAAGGAGATCGAGAAACGCCTGGCGAATACCGAAGAGGTGGTCAAGAAAAAGGAGGAACATCTGGAAGGGGTTCAGGCCCAGGCGCAGGAGGTACTGCAGGAAAAAGAGACGTTGGCAAAAGAGGTCCAGGTGAAGCAGGAGGCGGCTCAGGCCGTCAAGGAAGAGCTCGAGGCGGTCAAGCAGCAGGCCGATGTCCAGAAGGACCCGCAGCTCGCCAAGAAGGTCAAGGCATTGACGGCTGAATCCGAAAAGATCGATAAAGAGGTCTCAGCGTACCAGGCGCGGCTGGACGCGGCAACCTCCAAGGCGGCGGTGGCCCAACAGGAGTTGGAGCTCACGCAGACCAAGGTGCAGCAGCTTAAGGACTCTCTGGAGAACCTCAAAAAGGAGAAGGCCGCCAAGAGGGACTGGAAGGAAAAGGGGATCGAGGCGTCGATCCTTATCGTGATCGGTCTGATCCTTTTTTCTTTCATAAAATTTGCCGTCAGGAAGTTTGAAAACCTGGTGACCGAAAAGGACTCGCTTCGCGAAAGCGAAGTGATCTTGCGGGCCAAGACCCTGAGCCGCCTGTTTTATTGGCTGGGGACCATTGCGATCATCCTTGTCATCCTCTATATGGTCTTAAAGGCATTTGGATTCGACGTGGCGCCTTTGCTGGCCGGCGCCGGCATCGTCGGTCTGGCGTTTGGTTTTGGCGGGCAATATCTGATCCGGGATGTGATTAACGGGTTCTTCATCCTGATCGAGGGGCAGTACCGCATCAACGACGTGGTGAAGATCGGAGACGTCGCGGGCCTCGTGGAAGGTATCAATCTGCGCATCACAACGCTGCGCGACCTGGAGGGGCGGGTGATCGTCATCCCTAACGGGGAGATCAAGACCGTTATCAATTTCACGAGAGAGTACTCTCATGCCCTCTTTGACATCGGCGTGGCCTATAAAGAAAACGTGGATCGTGTCATGGATGTGATCAAGGACCTGGCCAAGGAGATGCGCCAGGACAAATATTTCGGCCGGTTGATCCTCGACGATCTGGAGATGTTCGGCGTCGACGACTTCGGCGATTCCCAGGTCACGATCAAGTTTCGCATCAAGACGTTGCCGATCAAGCAGTGGGAGGTGGCGCGGGAGTTTCGTCGGCGCCTGAAGAACCGTTTCGACGAGTTGGGCATCGAGATCCCGTTCCCACACCGCACGCTTTATATGGGGACCGGCGCGGATAATGAGTGGCTGCGTCAGTTTGCCGAGCGTTATGCGCCGAGAAAGTAGCATCGGGTTTTCTTGCCGCCTCCAGAGCCCCGCAGGAAGGATCGATGATCTCGGTGCTCCTTCTGTGCCCATCCAAATGAAAAACATCGCACAACAAAGGGAAACATCGGGCAACAATCAGATTCCGCAACCCCTTTTGACATCGACGACAAAAGTGGTATTGTCTTGGGATATAAGTGGTATTATCTTGTAATATAAGAGGTTAGGGAATAGACGGCGACCGAATCCCGACCTCTCCGTAAATTTTTTGCGATAGAGCAAAAAATTTACGGGAGTCGGAACAGGCGTCGCCGAGCGATAAGCGGAGCGGCCGGTTCCGACACCGCACCTTCTGTTGCGAGGGCATGAGGAAAAGGATTATTGAGTTATGCCCACAGCGTGTCTACCGGTTTCTTATTGCGGGTGTTGTTTTTTTGACCAGATATCTGCCATGGATTGTTCTGAGCTTTTAAGAGGTGTGCATGGACAGGCTTGATGTATCCAAGAGCCGAAACAGGTTCAGGATGGTGATACCCGCTTATCCGACGTTCAATATCTATTCGCATGTCGCGCAGCGAACGACGGCTTTGGGCCCCGTGTGCGTGGCGAGCGCCATAGGGGAGATGCCGGGGTGGGACGTAGAAATCATTGATGAAAACAATCTTTGTCGGTATGGGCCCCGGGCCGATCCGGTTGGGGCCAACCATAAGTTCCTGCAAACACACAGACCGGCGGATGTCGTCGGATTCTACGGCGGTCTGAGCAGCACGATACCGCGGCTTTATCAGCTCGTCCGCTTTTATAAAGAGAAGGGCGCGGTGACCGTCGCCGGAGGGGTGCATTTCGTTGGCGAGAACATCGCCGAAGGCTTGAACGCCGGATTGGATTATGTGGTTATCGGCGAGGGCGAAGAGGCGATCAGAGAGCTTCTGGAGGCTCTTTGCCGTCATCGTGAGCCCGTCGGTGTCAAAGGGATCGCCTTCTTAAAAAACGCAAAGGTAGTCCAGACGCCTCCGCGGGAACCTTTGGTTGATTTTGACAGACTGCCCTTGCCTGATTTTTCTTTGTTACGCTATGCCACGATAAAATTA
Source organism: uncultured Planctomycetia bacterium (assembly GCA_964501505.1). Taxonomy (GTDB): domain Bacteria; phylum Omnitrophota; class Gorgyraeia; order Velamenicoccales; family Velamenicoccaceae; genus CAZCSY01. The sequence goes on along the minus strand of CAZCSY010000007.1, from coordinate 29,968 downwards.
TATCCGGTTGAGCGGATTCGGGGTTGCGGCATGCAATGTGAATTTTGCACGGTCAAAGGCAAGCCCCGGTGCGCCTCTCCCGAGCGGTTACTGGAATCTATTCGATTTCTTTTGGAAACAAAGGATGCCAGGCATTTTTTTATCGTGGATGATCTTTTCGGCCAGCAAAGAGACGAGACCCTGCGGTTTTGCCGGTCGTTGAGGGATTATCAAAAAAGAATAGGCCGCAGATTGGATCTCACCGTTCAGATACGTCTGGACAAGGCGAAAGATCCGGAGTTGCTCCTGGAGATGCGCCAGGCCGGGATCAATACGGTGGCCATCGGTTTTGAATCTCCGATCGAAGAAGAGTTGAAGGCCATGCATAAGAAGATAAGACCTCAAGAAATGATAGATCTGGCCAGGATATTCCACCGGTTCGGGTTTTTAGTGCATGGAATGTTTATCTTCGGTTATCCGATGACGGAGGGAATACGCTTTGCCATGTCCGCGAAAGAACGGGCTACCCGTTTCCGGGCATTCATTAAGAAGGCCAGGATCGATACCATCCAGGTGCTTTTGCCTGTTCCGCTTCCCGGAACAGAGCTGCGGGATAGGCTCGTCGCACAGCACAGGGTCTATGCGAAGGAAGATATGGGCTGGGAGTATTATGACGGCAACTTTCCTCTCTTTGAGCCGGATGAGCCGTTGACGCCCCTTCAGATGCAGATGGCGATCAGAAAGATCATGGGCAATTTCTATGGATTTCAACATATGTTCAAAATCGTCTTGAATATTTTTTCGTTTCCTGCCCTGTTTTTTTTCCTGCATAATATCGGCTCAGGGTGGCGTAGGTGGTATCGTTCCTGGCGAAACGATCTCGCGCGCTTTGGCGGATGGATCATCATAAAGGGGTGGACGTTAGAGTTCCGCAAAGGGAAGTTTACGGAAAAGCTGGCTAAGGCCCGAAGCCATCTGAAGAGAGATTTAAAGAGGACAGAAACTTGAGCACGGACTTAAGTCTTTTTGGTACGGCGCTGTGTTTTGTGCGCCGTCTTTTTTTGGTGTGCGGTTTTTTCATCTCGCCGGCTTATGGAATACGATAGGCCCCCTTGCCAGGAAACGCCTGTACCTCTCCCGAGCCGGTCGGAGCGCTGGTTTCGTTCGCCCTTCCTTGTGTTTTTTCTCCTGGCCCTGCCGGCGTTATTGATTTATTCCAATACGTTTGAGAGCGCGTTTCATTTTGACGACTTCTATTCCATCGTCAACAATCCCTCGCTCAAAAGCCCGCTTCATGCAGGCGCTATCTGGAGTTTTTGGCCCACGCGTTTTGTGACGTATCTCACCCTGGCGGCGAACCATGCCCTGGGTCAGGATCGCGTTTTTGGATACCATGTCTTCAACCTGATCGTCCACCTGGTCTCAAGTCTTCTGGTCTGGTGGTTTTTTCTCCTGACGTTTTCGACCCCCGCCCTCAGGAACGATGCGATTGTCTCCCGTGCCGGCCTTTTGAGTTTTTTCGCGGCTCTCGTTTTTGAAACGCACCCCGTCCAGACCCAGGCGGTAACCTATATTATTCAGCGCGCGACGTCTCTGGCCGCCCTTTTTTATCTGACCGCGCTTTGTCTCTTTATACGGGCGAGGCTCCTGGAAGAGAAAGAAAAAAGAGGGGCCGGGTTTTTTTATGCGGGCTCCCTGGCAGCTGTCCTTTGCGCCATGTTCACGAAGGAAACAACCATCACCCTTCCCCTGATGATCTTGCTTTACGAATTTTGTTTCTTCGGAACCCCAAAGGGCATCCCCTGGAAGAGGGTTGCCGTTTTTCTTGTTCCCCTAGTCGTTATTCCCGTCACCATGGTCCTGAGCCGGTCCGTAGATTTCGTCCAGATGCGCCGGACAGCCGAGGGCGTGATGCCCTTTTCTCCGCTCGAATATCTCCCGACACAGTTCAGGGTGCTGATCACCTATGTGAGGCTTCTCTTTTTGCCTCTGCGCCAAAATCTGGATTACGATTACCCCTTAGCCAGGGGTCTGATGGAACCGGCTATCCTGGCCAGCCTTTTGGCTTTGGCCGCGATTTTTGCGGCGGCGCTGAAATCATTTCGGCGCTACAGGATTATTTCTTTCGGCGTCTTCTGGTTTTTCCTGACGCTGGCGCCTGAGTCATCCCTCGTGCCCATCCGCGACCTTATTTTCGAGCACAGACTTTATCTGCCGATGGCCGGATTCAGCTTATTGCTCGTCGGCGGTTTGTATTATCTTTTCAGGGGCAGGCATACGGGCCGATGGATAGCGGTACTGCTTGTTCTTGTTTCCGGCTACGGGATGTTGAGTTACAGAAGAAATTTTGTCTGGAAGGATAATTTCTCCTTATGGAATGACATCATCGCCAAATCGCCCCAGAAGGCCAGGGCGTATAACGACAGGGGCGATGCCTATGCGATGAGAGGAGATGTCAAGCGGGCCCTTGCCGATTATGATAAGGTGATTGCCATCGGCCTTGAAAAGGGTGCCGACGAAAAAGACACGTCTTCGCCCGCATTCCGCAGGACGGGGCAGACGCGGCTGGCCTTGACCGCCGCCTATTATAACAGGGCCATTGTTTATCACCGCCTGAAGTATTTCAATCGCGCCATTTCTGATTTGAGCAAGGCCCTTGATCTTGATCCTCGCCTGCCCATGGCGCACTATCGTCGCGGTCTTCTGTATGCAGCGACGGGAAACGGGGAGAGGGCCCTGGCGGATTTTGCCGGGGAGATAGAAAACAATCCATCCTTTGCTCCGGCTTATGTAGAACGGGCAAAAATTTATTTTCAAAAAAAGGAATATGAAAAAAGTATCAGGGATATGGCGTGGGCGCACAAGGTGGGGTATCGGGTCGCACCCGATTTTAAATAAGGGTCCCGGAAGGCCTTGAATTTAAGGGGGCGCAGGGGTTCTCCATGAGACTAGAAAAAAAGCCTGCGTGGCTCGCGGCCGCGTCTGTCCTTATCATCCTCGTGGTGGGGACTGTCAGCTACTCGAACACCTTCTCGAGCTCCTTCCATTGGGACGATGGGCCTTCCATCACCGCCAATCCCGCCTTGAGGGATGTCCGGAATCTGCGGGCTATCTGGGATTTCTGGCCGACGCGTTTTCTGACCTATCTTTCCTTCGCGCTCAACTACCATCTCCATCGGCTCGACGTGTGGGGCTACCATGTCGTCAACCTGCTCATCCATCTGGGCTCGGCGGTCCTGGTCTGGTGGTTTACGCTTTTGACTTTTTCCACCCCCCGCATGAGAGAACAACAGATAGCGCGCTCTGCCGGGCTTCTTTCTTTGTTCTCAGGACTCGTATTTGTCGCGCATCCCGTTCAGACTCAAGGCGTGACCTACATCGTCCAGAGGGCCGCTTCGATGGCGACGCTCTTTTATCTGACGTCGTTGTGCCTCTATGCCAAAGGCAGGTTGCTCCAGGGTCAGGGCCTGTCGTCCGGACGTTGGAAATATTTTTATGGCGGCTCGCTGATGGCGGCCGTCTTGAGCATGTTCACCAAGGAGATGGCCCTCACCCTGCCCGTGATGATCGGGCTTTATGAATTTTTCTTTTTTAAGAGCGACAAGAGGGCCGCGAGGTCGGGATACCTCATCCCTTTCTTATCAATCATCTTCATCATCCCTGCGACGGTGCTTTTGACGAAATTAGTACATGTGGGCGAGATGCACCGTGCCACGGAGATGCTCCCGGAGCTGTCTCCGGGGAGATACCTCCTGACCCAATTCCGGGTCATCGTCACCTATATCAGGCTGGCGTTAGCGCCGTTCAACCAGAATATCGATTATGATTATCCCGTTGCCAACGGCCTCTTCGAGGCGCCTGTCCTGGCCAGCGCCCTTGTTCTTGCCGGGCTTATCGTGCTGTCGGCGAGGATGGTCCGGAATTACAGGGTGGTATCCTTCGGTATCTTTTGGTTTTTCATCACGCTCTTGCCGGAATCAAGCGTTATCCCCATTCGGGACGTCATCTTCGAGCACAGGCTTTATCTGCCGATGGCCGGCTTTAGCCTTGCCCTTGTCAGCGGGATGTATTATCTTGTCGGAAGGTTTCACCTTCGCGCCATGGCGGTCCTCCTCACGATGACGGTCCTCTCTTATTCGGCCCTGGCCTACGCCAGGAATGCCGTCTGGAAAGATGAAGTGACGCTTTGGAACGACACGGTCCGCAAATCGCCCCGCAAGGCAAGGTCTTACCACAGCCGGGGGCTGGCCCATCAAGATGCGGGAAACATCGCACAGGCGCTTTCCGATTTCAGGAAGGCGATAGAAATCGACCCTGTCTATGTGGCCCTCCTCTACGATAACAGGGCGAAGATGTCCTTGAACGAAGGCAACTTTGACCGGGTCCTTGCCGACGCGCAAAAGGCCATAGAGATCAATCCCGAAGATGCCATCGCCCACAATTGCCGGGGCCTGGCTTACTTGAATAAGGGCAAGATTGAGGAGGCCTTTTCTGATTTCAGCAGGGCGATAGAACTGGATCCCGGCTTTGCGGCAGCCTACAATAATCGCGGCAGGGTCTATCAAGGCAGAGGCGAGCCGGAGGCGGCCCTGAGGGATTTTGATAAGGCCCTGGAGCTTATGCCCCGTTTAGGGGCGGCCCAGGTCCATCGGGCAGAACTTGTTAAAATTCTCAATGGCATTGCCCGCGCCGGCAAGGCGATAGAGAATGCTCCCGGCGATGCCGATGCCTACAGCTACAGGGGATACGCGTATATGAAGATAGAAAAAAACGCGCAGGCCCTGGCTGATCTCAGCAAGGCGATAGCATTGAGGCCCGATGACGCCCTCGCGCATAACAACAGAGCGGTGGTCTATTTTAAGATGGGAGAATATGCCGCAAGCCGGCAAGACCTCGAGCGGGCCCGGGCGCTGGGGTTCGCCGTCGATCCGGCTTTCCTCAACGCGCTGAAGGAGGCCGCGGGGGACACGTAGTTTTTTTCCGAGCCCATGTTATTCAATTCCTTAACATTCGCGATATTCTTCCTCATCGTCTACGCGCTGTATCTTGTCCTGGACCACAGACGGCAGAACAGGATGCTGCTCGTGGCCAGCTGTGTCTTTTACGGCGCCTGGGACTGGCGTTTTCTGTTCCTGATGTTCGTCACCATCACGAACGATTTCCTCTGCGGCCGCGTCATCGGGCGTTCGACGGACGACAGGAGGAGGAGGCGCTTCGTCGCGCTGGGTATCTGCGTCAATCTGGGCATCCTGGGCTTTTTCAAGTACTACAATTTTTTCGCGGAGAACCTTGTTGTGTTGCTCCAGCGTCTGGGGATCTCCGGGCACCTGCCCGTGCTGCAGATCATCCTTCCGGTCGGGATCTCGTTTTACACGTTTCAATCCATGAGTTACCTGGTCGATGTCTATCGCAGGGAGATCAAACCCGTCGGCGGCTATCTGGATTACGCCCTCTTCGTCTCTTTTTTCCCCCAGTTGGTCGCCGGTCCCATCATGAGGGCCAAGACGCTCCTGCCGCAGGTATTGGCCCCGCGCCGCGTCTCCCGGGAGAAGGTCGGCGACGGGTGTTACCTGATCCTGCTGGGGTTGTTCCAAAAGGTCTTCGTCGCGGACAATCTCGCGCGGATCGTGGATACCGCTTTTTCGGCCTCGGCGCCCTACAACGGCTTCCTTGTCTTGTCGGCGATTTACTTTTTCGCGTTTCAGATCTTCTGTGATTTCGCGGGGTATTCCAACATAGCGCGCGGCCTGGGCAAGTGTCTGGGTTTCGACATCATGATCAACTTCAACGTCCCGTATTTTGCGACCAACCCCAGGGAGTTCTGGAGGCGTTGGCACATCAGCCTCTCGACGTGGCTCAGGGACTATCTCTATATTCCCCTGGGCGGAAACAAAAAGGGAGGGGCCAGGACGTATCGTAATCTCGCCGTCACCATGTTGCTGGGAGGACTCTGGCACGGGGCCCAGTGGACCTTTGTCGTCTGGGGAGCGTATCAGGGGCTCCTCCTCATCGTCCATCGGTTGTTCTCGCCTTTGCTGGCGCGGGTCCCCTCGTTGCGCAATCGCTGGGTCGGGGGGTTCTGGTATGGGCTGAGGGCTGTCTTCTTTTTTCACCTGATCTGCCTGGGATGGCTTGTCTTCCGGGCGGAATCTATGGCGCAGGTCTCTCAAATGCTGAAGGCCGTGTTGTTTAACTTTTTCCTGCCGCCGGGGTTCAGTCTCCTGGAGTTGCCCCTGCGCCTGGCCCTTTATGCGGGGGTCCTGCTCGTGCTCCAGTTCCTCGAGTTCAGGAGCCGGAGCCCTGAAGAAGCGCTCTCAAAATTACCCTGCTGGTTGCGTGTGGTCGTCTGTCTCGTCCTGTTTTATGCGATCGTCATCTTTGGGGTTGCGGATGCGAAATATTTTATCTATTTTCAGTTCTAAGTCCTGTCCTTTTTGGGGATGGGGGGTGGTTGCCGTCGTCGTCGCGACCGAGATCGCGTTATCCCAAACCCTTCCGGAGCGGTTCTTCAGCCATGAGGTCGACCGCGCGCTTCATCGCATCAAACAGGCAAAAGGGGACGCCGAGATCCTCTTCATCGGGGACAGCGTCGGACGGCAATTGATCATAAGCGCCGCCCAGCGGGGATGGCCGGGGAACAAGGGGCATACCCTCGCCACCAACCAGGTCATCGAGATGGCGGGGAATTATTACCTGGTGCGGCGGTATCTCTTGCGTCACGGCAAGCCCCGCGCCGTCGTCTTTGTGGCAGGGCCGCCGGAGAGCGTGGACCTGGGCCAGGCCTCAAACGAGAACTTTATCCAGAGGTGTTTTCTCCGGTGGGACGAGATCGCCGAGTTGACCTTCTATAAGGGCTTGCGCTTCGGTTGCGTGATGGTGGTGCACAAACTCTTCCCGTCTTACAGATACCGCTATCATATCCAGAAAAAATTAGTGGGTTTTTCCAATGCCTCTATCTATGAGGGACTCAAGAGGGAATCCTCCGGAGGGACGGCCGCCGAAGGTTCCGATAAAGGATTTCAAATAAAGGGCACGCTCTTTGATACGTATTTCAGGAAATTATTGGATATGCTCTCGAGGGAGTCCATTGATTTCTATTATGTTTTCCCGCCGGTCTCGCAAGCCCGGTGGAAGAAGGACAAGCAGCGCTACGAGGCGATGAGGCTTTTCCTGGATTCCCTGCGCCGGGAGTATCCGTTGTTCCGCTTCCGCGGGGGGCTGCGCATGTATCCCGACTACTCTTTCAAGAAGGACGAGATCCATCTCCAGGGTGAGGGGCGCGCCCTGGCGACGACGTATTTGATAAAGTGCCTGGGCGGTGCTCAGGGGCTGCCTCGCCCGAAGGACGGTCCGTAGGAGGTTTTCCGATGAGAAGGCCAGCCCTGGACAATTGGGTCGCGTTGGCGGCAGGGTCCTTTCTCATCGGCTGCTTCTTCAGGCTCACCGGGATCGGCCGTCAGATTCCCCTGGACGATGAGTGGCACGGGATATTTTCGGCCGGCACGCAGACCTTTCGGTATCTGGCGACCCACCTCCAGCTCTCAGGCGCCAGCATCCCTTACTCGCTGTATCGCAGGCTGTGTCTGGTGACGGTCGGATGGGATGAGGTCATCCTGCGGTTGCCCTCCCTTGTCGCAGGGATCCTGGCGTTGATCGTCGGCCCGTGGTCCGTTCGCAGGCTTTTTAGTGACCGCGCCGCGGGCATCTTTGCTTTCTTCCTGGCCGTCTCTCCGCTGCTCATCTATTACAGCCGGTACAGCCGCGCCTACAGCGTCACGATGCTCCTCCAGTTTATCTGTGTCTTTTCCTTTTATCGCTGGATCGCGACGAAAAACCAAAGGAGCAAATTCGTCTTTATCGGCTCAGCGGCCCTCGGCGTGGCGTTTCATCTGTTTTGTGTCATTACCTTCCTGGCCTGTCTGTTGTATGGGATACTCCTCGTTTCGCTTCTTAAAAGACATCTCGTCGGACGCCCGGACGCAGGTGGTCCCATAAGCGTAAAGGAGGGGCTTTTTGCTTTTGGGGCGGCGGGTTCTTTGATGCTGCTTGTTTATCTGCCGACCCTGCTGAACGGTTCGTTTTTTGAGATGTTCCTTCCTCGCCTCAGAACCCTTCATCCCGCCCCTGAGACCTTTTTCAATGTCTTTATGTTGATGAGCGGGACCGCGAATAAATGGGTCCTGGGCTTCATGGCGGTCCTTGCCCTCACGGGCATGGGCACCCTTTACCGGAGGGACCGGCTGCTGGCGGGACTCCTCGCCACGTTAGGCATGAGCATCTCCGGCCTGGTCCTCGCGACGGCATCCCTCTGGGTCGATAGCGGCTTTACGGTCGTCCGCTACGCCATCGTGCTTGTTCCCTTTTATCTTTTGCTCGTTGCTTTGGGCCTGGAGGACCTCTTGCGCCTCCTGGAGAGAGGCTCAAGGCGTTTCTTCGGGGGCAGGGGATCCGTGCCGGCGTCCGCCGCGCTTTTGGCCGGGCTGTCTTGTTACTTCCTGACGGGCCCCGTTCTGCCCGTGTATGCGCGCGTGAATAATTTCCCGCATCACAATGCCTTCCAGCAGGATTACCGCAACGTCGGGAGCGCGGAGCCTTATCGTGACGCGTATTTTCCGATAGCCCTGGCGAAGGAGAACATCCCGCGATTCTATGGGTGGCTGGCCCGGGAAGAGGGGCGGTTCAGCATCCTGGAATACCCGATGCTCATCGGGGACTATTTTAATTTCCATTATTACTATCAACGATGGCATAAGAAGGATATCATTGCCGGCTATCTGCCCGTCATGAAAGCGACGGGGCCGAAGCCCCATCCGACGATGGTCTACGGCAACCTTATCTTCGACGATTATCTGAACGACATCCCCTATGGCCCCAAGTTGAGATTTAACACGATCGTCGATATACTGGATACGCAGAAGATAAAAAAGAAGGCGCGCTATATCATCCTGCACGAGGACCCGATGCAGGAAGGCTTCGGCCGGCGGGGCGTTCTGGTGTTGTCGGAGTATCCCTTTTTTGACAAACTGAAAGATTATTATAGACAGTGCTTCGGCGACCCGGTGTATGTGGATCGATGGATCACCGTTTTTTACACCGGGGGCGCGTGAGTTCCTCCATGAAGACGCTGGTAACGGGCGGGACAGGGTTCGCGGGGTCGCATCTGGTCGCCAGGCTCAGCCGGGAAGGCCATGAGGTCGTGGTCCTCTCTCGCAACAAGGAAGGGGCGAAGGGCCTCTCCCAAAAAGGGGTGCGCGTCTGGGTCGGCGACCTGAGGGAGAAAGACTCGCTGGAGGGTATTCCCCGGGATCTGGATTACGTGTTTCATCTCGCGGCGGAGAGGGATTCGGCGGGGGAGCGGTCGTGTCATGCGACGAATGTGGAAGGGACGAAGAACCTTCTGGCCCTCATCCTTGAAAAGAATATCAGGTTGAAAAAATTCGTCTATGTCAGTAGTCTGGGCGCGGCGGGCTTCGGCAAAGGCGACAGGCCCAAGAAGGAGGAGGATCCTCCGGAGCCGGTCTCTTTTTACGGAAGGACAAAATTAAAGGCGGAACAGGAGGTCATCCGTCATAAGGAGAGATTGCCCTATCTTATTTTAAGGCCGTGCAAGATATACGGTCCCGGGGACAAGAGGATCCTCCTGCACTTTAAATTCGTCAAATACGGCCTCGTGCCGGACCTGGGGCTGAAGACGAGGTTTATGAGTTTGTGTTATGTCGACGACTTTGTCGAGGCGGCCCTCTTGGCCGCCGCAAGCGACAGGGTGCACGAGATATATTTCGTCTCCGACGGGAACCTCTACTCCTGGCAGATTTTTTACCAGACGATCGCCCGCGTCCTAAAGAGAAAGATGCGCACGATATGGGTGCCGGAGGCGCTGATGGCGGCATGGACGCCGCTCTTGAGATGGGTCGCCCGCTGGCCCCGGCGGTTTATCCCCATCGAGCCGACGACGCTCAACGAGATCAAATCGCGGTCCTGGTCCTGCGATCCTTCGAAATTTTTTGAGCATTTCGGCTATCGTCCCCGCGTGGACATCGAGACGGGCCTGAAGAATACCGGAGAGTGGTTTGTGAAAAATCATTTTCTATAGATGGGCTGGCGTCGCGCGGGAGCTTGTGGCATAATTGGATGACAGAATGAAAAAAGAGACGTTCGGGCAGGATAACGCCAAGAGGGATTTGTATGATGGTCCTCAACAATCTCTATAGGTTTCTTAAGCCGCTGGTCAGCAGGAACAGGTTCCTGAAAAGGCTGGTCATCGGATACGGTGAGTCCTTCAATCTGTTGCCCAAGGTCCTCACCGTCGCCCTGACGTACCGATGCCCGTGTCACTGCGTCCACTGCGGCATATCGGATTACAGGAGGAAGGACGATAAGGAGCTTTCCTCCGAGGAGGTCAAGGGGCTCATCGACGATTCCGGGAGGGTGCGTTCCATCGTCCAGGTCACCTTTACCGGCGGAGAGCCCCTGGTGAGGAGCGACATCTATGACCTCGTCGCCTATTCTAAAAAGAGCGGATTGTTCACGAAGATCGACTCCAACGCCGTGTTCCTGGATAAAGAGAAACTGACGAGGCTCAAAGAGGCCGGCATCGACAGGGTGGGGATAAGCATCGATCACTACCAGGAGGAGGCGCACGATACGTTAAGGGACCATAAGGGGCTCTTTCAGAAGGTCATGGCGGCGGTCCGCCTCTGCGGGGAACTCAAGATATCCTGTTATCTTCAGACCTATACGACGAGGCAGCGCATGGAGCAGGGGGGACTGGAGAAGATATTGGATTTAGCGCAGGGGTTGAATGTCGACAAGATCAAGGTCCAGACGCCGGCGCTTATAGGCACCATGAGGCATCAGAGCGAAGCTGCCCTGAGACACGAAGATTTTGTTGCGCTCGCCCGGATCCTCTCCCGCTACAAGTCGGCCTATGTCGAGAGCGAGGTCTTTTCGCCGTTGGATTACAAGAAGTTTTGCCGGCTCAACTTCAATTCGAACGTACACATAACCAGTTATGGCGATGTCCTGCCCTGTTGCTGGCTGCCGCTCTCTTTTGGGAATGTCAGGGAGGCTTCTCTCTCCGACATCCTGCGCCGCATGTACAAAAGCGAGGCATTTAAAAAGCTGTTGACCTGCGAAGGCTGTTTATGCAGTGACCAGAAATTTTTGAAAGAACATATCGGGGACAGGAGGGACCTGCCTGTTCGGGTTATGTGACCGGTCTCTTCCATTGGAGACCTTGATCCTCACCGCAGAAGGAGCATCTTTATGGAGATAGGCCTCTGTTTTTTCAAAGTGGCGCTTATCGTTTTTTCTTTTCTGGCGACGGTCCTCAGCCTGATCTTTATGCTGGCGCCGAACCTCTTCAACAGCATCGAGGAGTTTCTGGGCATGGAGGTGGGGGGCGGCGTCGGTTTCTTGACGGTCCTTGAGGGGCGCGTGATGTTCGTCCATAACTGGGTCTTCGAGAACAGGTTCGTCTTCGGCCCCCTCCTCAGTGTCCTGGCCGCCATCAATACCCGTAATGCCGTGGCCCTGCCCACGACCTTTTAGTCTCCGTGAAAAAGAGGATTAGGAAAAAATACCATCTCCCGTCTCAAGACCAGCCGCAAAGACTCCCCTTCCGGGTCCCTTTGTCCGTCATCCTCTTGATTATCCTGGTCGCCCTCGCGGTCTACGCCCCCGCCATGCGGGGGCCCTTTATCTGGGACGACGAGCTCTTGATCCAGGATAACCCGCACGTGACGTGCCTGGATCGGGCGGGCCGGCTCTTCACCGAAGATGTCGAGGCCAGCGGCGGCAAGGAGAGCGCCCTCTATCGGCCGCTCATGATGCTGACCTTTGCTTTGGATTACGGCCTGTGGCGCCTGGAGCCCGTCGGCTATCATGTGATGAACGTGGTCTGGCACGTCGCGGCCGCCCTGATGGTCTTTTGTCTTGCTTTTTTGTTGTTCGACAGCGCCGTGCCGGCCCTGATCGCGTCGCTGCTCTTCGTCGTCCATCCGGTCCACACCGAGGCCGTCAGTTATATCTCGGGCCGGTCGGACCCCATGTCCGTCTTTTTCATGCTCGGCGTGCTCTTTGTGTACATCAGGCGTCCTTTTCCGGCGGCCACTCATCTTTTCGCGATCGCGATCTTTTATGCGGCCTGTCTCTTGTCGCGGGAGAGCGGCCTTATCCTGCCCGCTCTTATCCTTCTCTATCACGGGGTCTTCAAAAAGAAGATTGACCGTTTGTCTTTCGGCGTCATCCTGGTCGTCGCCGTCGCTTACGTGGTCTTGCGCTTCACGGCCCTGGATTTTCTTATGCCGCACGCATCCGGCCAGGGGTCTCCGGGGGCGAGGCTGCCCGGTTTTTTTGCGGCGTTCCCGAATTATCTGTGTCTTCTCGTCTGGCCGGCGGACCTCCACATGGAATACGGCACGGTCTTCTTTCGTCCGACGGACCCTCAGGCGGCGGCCGGCCTGGCGCTTTTCCTGGCGGCCGTAGGTTGCCTCGTCTTCGCCTGGCGCCGTTCGCGGCCGGCGGCTTTCGGGATCGGATGGTTTCTGATCGGCCTGTTGCCCTTTTCGAACCTGTTTCCCATCAACGCGTACATGGCCGAACATTGGCTCTATCTGCCCTCCATCGGCATCTTCCTGTTCGTTGCGCACGGCCTTTATCGTCTTTATCGGCATCCCCGGCTTAAAAAGTTAAGTCTCGGTCTTATCGCCGCACTCGTTGGTTTTTACGGGGCCGTGACTTTTATTCACAATAGGTACTGGGCAGACACTCTCTTTTTCTATGAACGTACCTGGGCGTACGCGCCGTACAGCTGGCGCGTGGCCAACAATCTGGGGACGACGTATCAGGAAAAAGGAGAGCTCGATAAGGCTGAGACGTATCTTTTAAAGGCGATTGAATTGAAGCCGGACAACGCCGAGGCGTACAACAATCTGGGCGTTGTTTACAGCCGGCGCCATCAACCGGAGGAGGCGATCGCCTACCTGAACAAGGCGCTGGCCCTTGATCCCCGGTACGCCGAGGCCTACCGCAATCTGGGCAACGCGCACAGAAGGGCGGGCCGGCCCCGGGAGGCGGCTGCGGCTTACGAGAAGGCGCTCTTGGTGCGTCCGGACTATGCCCTGGCCTATGCCGGCCTGGGAAATCTCGCCCAGGATAAGGAGGATTACGGTGAGGCCGTGCGGTTGTACGAGAAGGCGCTGGACATCGACCCCGCATGCGTGGAGGCCTACAACAATCTGGGCGTCGTCAAGCAAAAGGCCGGGGAGGGCAAGGCCTTTGACTACTATCGTCAGGCGATCGAGAGGGACCCCAGGAACCCCGATGCCTATGCCAATCTGGCGCTCGCCTATCAACAGGCCGGCCGGTATGAAGAGGCCCGGGCGACGTACGAGAGGCTCTTTGACCTTGCTCCGGCTCACGCCGCCGGCCGCAACAATCTGGGCAGCCTCTTTCAGGCGATGGGCCGGACACAGGACGCCATCGCCTCTTACGAGAAGGCGCTTGAGGCCGACCCGGAATACGCCAATGCCTACTTCAATCTTGGAAATATTTACCGAAAGACCGGCCGCCTGGACGAGGCCGTTGAGATGTATAAAAAGGCGGCTCTCTACGACCCCGACTCCGTCGATGCCCGTGTCAACCTGGGCGCCGTGTATCAGATGAGCGGCTCACCGGAGCTGGCCGTCGAGGCGAACGAAGAGGCCCTCGCAATCGATCCCGGCTCGCTTGAGGCCGTCATGAACCTGGCCTTCATTTCTCAGGGTCGGGGGGATATCGACGCGGCCGAGGCTTATTATGAAAAGGCGATCGCGATAGACCCGGGCAACGGGACGGTCTATAACAATATCGGCATGATGCGTCAGGGGCACAAGGACTTCGCCGGCGCCGAGGGGATGTACCGCAAGGCCGTCGAGGTCGATCCCCGGTGCGCGGAGGCGTACAATAATCTGGCGGTCCTGTGCATGAGGAGCGGCCGCTCGCAGGAGGCCTTCGAGGCCCTCAAGAAATCCGTCGAGGCTGACCCTTCTTTCGCGCAGGGCTATCACAATCTCGCGATTTATTGCTACGGCGAAAAGGACTATGAACAGGCCCGCCGCTATCTCGAGAAGGCCAAGGCCCTCGGATTCATGGTCAACCCGCGGTTCGAAAGCGACCTGGAGGCAGCCGTGGGTTCATCCGGGCAGGAGGCCTCGGCGGACGCCGGACCGGACACCAAGGGGAAGACGCCGTGAAGAAGAACAAAAGGGGTTCACAGCCGTCTGCGCAAAAGGAAGCGCCCGCCGTCAGGCCCGTTTTTTTGTTCGCGGCCCTGGCCTTGATGGCGACCCTCGGTTTCCTGGTCTACGCGAATGTTCTCAAGGGTACCTTTGTGTGGGACGACGAGGTCCTGGTCGTCAACAATACCTACATCAGGGACCTCGCGCACCTCAAGAATATCTTCACCGAAAACATCCTCGGCGGCGTGAAGCGCATGTCGGCGTTTTACCGGCCGCTGCAGATCCTGACCTATGCTTTTGACTTTTTTGTTTGGGAGCTCAACCCCTTCGGTTACCATCTGACGAATGTCTTGTGGCATATCGGCGCGGCCCTGGCCGCGTATCTCTTCTTGTTGGCGCTGGCGGCGCCCCGGCGCGTCGCGCTCTGGGCCGGCCTCTTTTTCGTGGTTCACCCCGTCCATACGGAGGCGGTCAGCTATCTCTCCGGCCGGGCCGATCCGCTGACCGCCGTGTTTATTTTCCTTTGTCTTACCTTTTATATCCGCTATGGAAGACGACAGCGCGCCGGCCTCTATGCCGCCTCGATGATTTTTGCGACAGCAGCCCTTTTGTCCAAGGAGATCGCGCTCCTCTTGCCGTTCATGGTCTTGCTGTATCACACGACGACCCGGACGAGGATCAGGGCGGCCGGTTTCTGGTCGCTGTTGGCGCTGGTGGCGGGGTACATCGTCCTGAGACAGGTCTTCTCCAGACATCTGGCCGGCGAGATGGACGTGACCGTGCCGTTCCTGCAAAGGATCCCCGGCGTCTTTGCCGCCTATGCGCAGTATCTGCGGCTTTTGGTCTGGCCGTTCGGCCTCCACATGGAATACGGGCAGCCCCGGTTTTCGTTCTCGGATCCCGGGGTCCTGCTCGGTGTCGTCTTGTTCTTCGGCTCCGCGGTCCTCTTTGTCATGGCGCGCCGGCGCGATGACGCGCTTCTTTCTTTTGCCGTCGGATGGTTCCTGCTGACCCTGTCGCCGGTCGCCAATATCTTTCCCGTCAACGCCTACATGGCCGAGCACTGGCTGTATCTGCCGTCCGTCGGCTTTTTCCTGGCGGCCGCCCTCTTGTTGGACCGTTGGGCGGCGAAGAGCGCCGGGGCGCGCCGGTGCG
Source organism: uncultured Planctomycetia bacterium (assembly GCA_964501505.1). Classification (GTDB taxonomy): domain Bacteria; phylum Omnitrophota; class Gorgyraeia; order Velamenicoccales; family Velamenicoccaceae; genus CAZCSY01. The sequence continues at coordinate 14,615 of CAZCSY010000007.1, read as the reverse complement.
TTTACGTCTTCGTAGCGGGCGCCGTGACGTTTTATGCGTTTTTGACCGTGCGCCAGAACCACGTCTGGACGCGACCGTCCCTGCTTTACGAATCTATCCTGGCCCATGCGCCCGAGAGCCCGCGGCTGCTGAATAACCTGGCCAACATCTACGCCAAGGACCCCGTGACGCAGGATAAGGCGGTCGCTTTGTACCGGCGGGCCATTGCCAGCGACCCGGGGATGGCCTTCTCCTATTTCAACCTGGCCAATCTGTATAAGCGCCTGGGACAGGAGGGGGCGGCTATTGAAAATTACAGGAAGGCGATGGAGCTCGATCCGCTCTATGTCGAGGCCTATAACAATCTCGGTGTCCTCTATTTCGCGCAGGGGCGCTTTGAAGATGCGGCGGCCGTCTTGGAGGAGGGCGCGCGTCTGAACCTGGCCCTTGCCGATATCCACCATAACCTCGGCAACGCCTATCAAAAGCTCGGCCGTCAGGACGAGGCGCTCGCGGCCTACAAAAAGGCCGTGGCGCTCAATCCTGATTTTGCCCCAAGCCATCTGAACCTGGCCATCGCGTATTTCAAGATGGGGGAGTACACACGGGCCGCCGAGCATAGCGACCGGGCAAGGGCGTTGGGTGCCGTGGTCCCGGAGGACCTCCTGAAGGCCCTGCGGCCGTATCGAAGATAACCTTAAGATATCCAGGTCCTAGCCAAAAAACTAAGCGTTAATGACTCTGTGAATGGCTCACGGAGTTGGTTTTCGGGCTTTACAGCCCCTCGGAAAGCGGGTATAATCCCCTATCATTCGAAGAGATAGCCGTCGATTTTGCCCCATAGCTTCCCGCCAAACCCATGCGGGATCTCCCTGGAATGGTACATTAGGGAGGTCGGCAATCAATAAGGAAACTATGGGTTAGGGATAACGGTAGATTTGCGCCCATAGCTCAACTGGATAGAGCACCAGTCTACGGAACTGGGGGTTAGTGGTTCGAGCCCACTTGGGCGCATTTTTTTTGGCCTCCAACCCTGTGTCTCCGCCTCTCGGAATCGATCCGAGCGGGCCCTTGCCGGGCGTTTAAAATACCATGCACACGGATGCTTTTTTCATGAAACACGCCATCACCGAGGCCTGCAAGACCGAGGCCTCGGACGACGTCCCCGTGGGCGCGGTCATCGTCTACAAGGGAAGGGTTATCGCCCGCGGCCATAACCAGGTGGAGCTCCTGTGTGACCCGACCGCCCACGCCGAGATGATCGCTTTGACCTCCGCCGCCGAGTACCTGAAGGGCAAGTGGTTGAGCGGCTGCACGCTGTATGTTACAATAGAACCTTGTAGCATGTGCGCCGGCGCCCTGGTCCTGGCGCGCGTCCCCCGTGTTGTCTTCGGTGCCTGGGACCCCAAGGCCGGCGCCGGCGGCTCCGTCGTGAACATCCTGCACCACCGTCGGCTCAACCACCGGATCAAGGTGACCGGCGGCATCCTGGAAAAGGAGTGCGCGGCGTTCTTGAAGGATTTTTTCCGCAGAAAGCGGGCCAAGAGCAATTGAGCGGAAAATTTGGAGAGGTGCTGGAGCGGTTGAACAGGCGCGCCTGGAGAGCGCGTGACCCACAAGGTCCGAGGGTTCGAATCCCTCCCTCTCCGTAGGATATTTATGAGATTTTATCTCATTGATATAAAAGGAGTTGTGGCACTGCGTCGATCATTTTGTAATCCTTGAGCCCAAAATGAGCCAATGCGGCGAACCAGAGGCAAAGCATGCCCGATAAAACCGAACTCAAGAGGTTCGGTTTTTTATTTGGTTTGCGAGACAGCCTAATGGGCCGAAATGGTTCCCGGAGGGGGCGGCTTGAAAATGTTATCAAAATATGATAACATTTGGTTAAAGAAAAATGAGGGGTGTCTCTATGATTTTTAAACTGAAAGAAGCAGCCAAGGAGCGCGCTCTTACATTAACGGGTATCGCTCAGAAGTTGGGCATACACCGGGCGAACATGTCCGCCATCGCGTCCGGGACCCGAGGCGCATCGTTAAAAATGTTAAATAAGATCAGCAGCATACTCGACATGGATCTGGATGAGCTCGTTAATCCGCAGGAGGGCCTCTGTGTTTTTAAGAACAGAAAGGCAGAGACCGCTTTGCATTATGTTGAAAAAATCAACTACGACGGCGCTGATAAGACATGGGTGGATCACGTTATGTTGGCCCAAAAGATCCATTATAAAAAAGCGCGGAAGGCTCGTTAATGAAAAAGAAAAAAATGTTCGACCCCTATGCGCAACTTTTGGATAGATTTAATCAGGAGGGCGTTAAATACGTAGTGGTAGGCATGTCGGGTATTAACTATTACGCCTCGCGGGCCCAAGAGACTTTCGCTACTCAGGATTTTGATATATTTATAAAGCCGACGATCATTAATGTAAAAAAAGCCATAGAAGTATTTAGAGCGCTTAATTATAGTCTGGCGGTGAAGGAGGGCGAGCTAAAAGACTCTTTAGTAAAAAATGCCGTTGCGCAAAAAAATACTATTTCAGCTACGGATCCCTATGGGATCGTGTTTGAGCTGATTCTGGCCGTTTCCGGCTATCGCTTCGATCAAATGGAAAGCGGGGCGAGTGTTTTTATCGTGGAGAATGTCCCCGTGAAAGTGGCTCAATTACGAAAATTACTCCGCTCTAAAAAAATTGCCGCACGAGAGAAGGATCGATATTTCCTTAAAAGATATGAGATGCTTTTGAGGGGAAAATCTAAAAACAATGGATGATCGCTGTGCCCAAATTGTGCCCATCAAAAGGGAAAATCTTGTAAGACTTGGGAAAAACTTGTATAACGTGTGGACGGCACAACCTTTTTGACATAACCGGATAGGATGATAATATGTTGACGGGTAACGGGTTAGGGATTTGTACCTGACCGAATCCCTCCTTCTCCGTATTATTTTTTTCAATCTGCAACTCATTAATCTGCAACAAGTTGTAACCTCACTTAGAAATTTAATTTCCCTTGAGTCCAAGCTATTATGACTTTATCGGAATCAGGAGATAAGATTTTTTCAGGGTTTCAAACGTTGGACGGGGAATCCCGACAATGGTTTATTGAATATGGTTTTGGTCTCAATGGACAAGCCCGCTTACCGGTCAGCAGCAATGGCGATGGGAGCAACGTGGTTCCAGAACCGGCTTCTTTAACGCTCCCGGGATTAGGACTAAGTGGATTGCTATTTAGGAGAAATAGAATCGCTTGATAGGTTGACAGCAAGTTGTAAAATAAGAGTTAAGCTTAGTAGCCCAGTCCTTATTGTTTTTGTGCCCAAATGGTGCCCCTGTTGTGTCAAAGCGATACCCAAATGAAAACTAAAAAGAGAAGTAAAAAAAGGCTGATTAAAGAAATAAGCTCTTTACAGAAAAGGATATCAGGGCTCGAAAGATTGAAGACCGATCTTAAACACTACGAAGAAGAATTAAAAAAATACGCCAATGACTTTGAAGAGCAATTAGAGAACCGCACCACCGCAGAAAAAATAATCAATAAGCAGCTGCGCCAGGAAATCCTTCAGCGTAAGCTTTTAGAAGAAGCGCTGCAGGTTACGGCAACGCGCTACAGGCGGCTTTTTGAAACAACAAAAGAAGGAATATTGATTCTTGATGCTGAGACGGGTCAGATCATTGATATTAATCCCTCCTTGATCGAAATGTTAGGTTATCCTCGTGAACAACTTTTGAAAAAGAAGCTTTGGGATATAGGTGTTTTTAAAGATATTGAGGCCAGCAAGACTGTCCTTTCGGATTTACAGACCAAAAAATATGTCCGCTATGAGAATCTGCCGCTGGTGACAAAGAACGAACAGATCCTAGAAGTAGAATTTATCAGCAACAGCTATCGAATTAAAAATAAAAAACTTGTCCAATGCAATATCCGCGATATTACTGAACGAAAACTTTTGGAGGTGCTAAGAGAAGGAATTGTAAGAACGGTTGCCCATGAGTTAAAAAGTCCTCTTGTGATTATCAAAGAAGGCATAGGTGTTATTCTGGAAAAAATAGCCGGAGATTTAAACAAAAAACAAGATGAAATATTGACTCTGGTGAATGGCACCATAGACAGACTGATCCGCGTGACAAACAATCTGCTTGATATCTCTAAATTAGAAACAGGCAAAATTGAACTTATTAAAGAGTTTATTGATATCGAGGATTTGATCAAGGGTGCTCTTTTGTTGTTTGAATTAAAAGCGCGTAACAAGGGATTAGTGTTAGAGGTAAGGTCACCTGAAAAGAAAGTGAGTATCTACGCCGATAAGGATAAAATATTCCAGGTCCTTACGAATCTTATTGGAAATGCCGTGAAATTTACAGAAAAGGGCGCCATAGAGGTTTCAGTTGCCGAAGAAGAGAATTATATAGAAGTTGCCGTAACGGACACAGGCCGAGGTATCGATAAAGGCGACCTGGCTAACTTATTTACCAAATTCAAGCAGTTTGGGGATCTTTTGAACGGCTTAGAAAGAGGCTCAGGGTTGGGGCTTTGTATTTCTAAAGACATTGTCGAACTGCATAAGGGTGAAATTTGGGTGGAAAGCGAGAACAGAAAGGGAAGCAAGTTTATATTTACCTTGCCAAAACTGTCCCCAGATGAGTGATGTTTTTAGATAGATCCTGTGCCCCATTTGGGCCTATGCAACGAGCGAGAAGAGGGAGTCGTTTGATTAAGCCGAACCGAAAAGGGCAAAAGGGGGACGCGTGAGAGGGGCGGGTCGCTTGAGCAAGGCGTTCCCAAGCGGCGCGTCCCCAGATAAGTTATTTATGGTTGAGAAAATATTAGAATCTTACGATAAGACCAAAATCGCCTTTAATCATTTTCAGCAGGAAAGAGACGCCGTTATCGTTATATGTCATGGGTTTTGGATGTGCAAGGACGCAAAGCCTTTTTTGGACCTGTCACGGGACTTTTTCGATTATTATGATGTTATAGCGATGGACCAGCGGGGTCACGGAAACAGCGGAGGCGCTTTTACTTTTTCTTCAAAGGAGCACGAAGACATCAAAAGCGTCATAAATTATTCCAAAAAAATCTATAGGCATATCTTTCTTATGGGTTTCTCTTTGGGGGCGGCGTCCAGCATCGTGGAGGTGGCCAGAGAAAAAAATGTGGATGCTTTGATTGCGGTGAGTTCCCCTTCCAGTTTTGAAAATATTGAAAATCGTTTTTTAACCAAAGACGCCCTTCTGTCCAGCGTCCAAAAGTTCGGAAGCCATTTATTCAAACTGCGCCCGGGGCCTATTTTTACGGATAAAATCAGGCCGGTAGATGTCATTGATCAAATATCTCCCATCCCTCTTCTGATAATCCAGGGAGAAAAGGATCCGATCATTTTTAAAAAGCACGCAGACATTCTTTATGGGAAGGCAAAAGAACCCAAACGGATTATTATGATAAAAGACGGCCTTCACGCCGAAGACTTATATAGACAAAACCCGGATGATTTCATGAATGACTGCATTTCGTGGCTACAGGAGGTCTGCCTTTTCAATAAGTAACTGGATATTATCGCGCAATTCTTCCGCGATCCGGTGGGAGGTGGCCGAGGGATCTTTTTCGTAAGCTTCAGCATGCACACCGAGGTCTACCGGATTACCGATGCGCACGAAAACGTCGCGGTTGCCAAGAGGGCCGGGTCTTTTTTTCTTGAATATTTCGCGTTCCAGTTTCATGACGGTTTCGGCTAAGCGTTCTTCGGAAGGATCGAGGTCTATATATTGAGGGTGCCACCCTGTCCTCTGTACAGCCTTCTTTAATTCGTCAAAGTCCCTTTGAAGTTGTCTGCGGGTTTCCGCACTCAAAAGTTTCTTCTGGCCCAGTTGTTCCCGGAGGAAAAAAATCATTTTTTGAGCGCGTTCAACGAAGAGTGTTTTGGGGTCAGATTTCATTCGTCGATATTTCGACTCTATCTTCGAGAGAATCTCGACCTGAGTCTCCCGTACTTGTTCTTTTAGTCTTTCCAGCTCTTCGGAAATCATCCGTGTCTCGCCCAACAGCTCCTGGCGCTTCAAGAGGTTCGCCATAATGCCGATAAGTTTTTCCTGAAATGTCAGATAGTTTTTACGTATCATCAGATGCTTTTCCATTCTGCGAATTTTTTTGCTCAAAGCAGAGACGATCGTCCTGTGGTAGCGATATTTGATAGCGACAGGTAAAATAAAAGAGGTCCAATGAGGCCGCGTTTTTCGCGTTTCAGCGATAGCCCGTAAGCCTATATGCACGGCCCCTGTTTTAAAAGGCTGCACCAAATCATTGAGATAATAGATTTCTCCTTCCGGAAAGACCACGAGGACCTCACGCCCTTTTTTGACAACGTCAACGGAGTAACGCCTCGCTGCCTGATCGCCGCCCGCTTTCTCGACGGAAAATCCTCCCAGGCGCTGCAACCACCATCCTGCCATGCCGTGATATTCATCAAAGGCTTCAGAGGTGACCATATAGGTGAAGCGGCGGCGTGAGCGGCGGGAAAGCTCTATGCATATTTTCATATCCGTTTCGTCGGCATGATTGGCCGTTAACATCAAGCCTGAGTCCTTCGGGATCGTTTTGAGGATTTCAAGGCCGCGAGAATTGATGCGCAGGCGATTATGCCAAACAAGATCAAGGGCATTGCCCAGTTGCGCTGCCCATATGATCCAAGTGCAGTGTTTTGCGGGGCGGAATCCTATTGTCATGGGTCGGCATAAACCGTTTTATATAATTATAGCACAGTTACATGTAAATAAATCTCGACCGGTTACACAACCCCTTACGGATGGAACCCTTCGCGATTGAGGTATTATAGAGTCCAGGGACGCTTCTAAGGTTGATCCCAGGCCGGCCCCTTGTTTTATCTCAGACCTCTTTTCTGAAAAAAAGATCGGATTTCGGGGACGGTTCTTATATTCCAGCTATGAATCTTGTGCCCAAATCATGCCCACGAAAAGGGAAAATCTTGTAAGACGTGGGAAAAACTTGTATAATGTTTGGACATAGCAAGGCATTGGAAGAATACGCGGTTACGCCATAACTTGTTATAAATGAGAGAATTGGGATAAGAAAGCAGAAGGAATCCCTCCCTTTCCGTAAAATTGCTAAAGAGCACGGTGTTCCTGCGGTTTCGAATCTACCCCGGAGAGGCCGGGTGTTGAGCAACGGCAGCGGCAACGAAGGGGATGGCATCTATTTCGAGGAAGGACGCCATGGGCAAAGAGATCAAAGTGTTGCTGGTCGATGATGAGCCTGATTTCACCATGTCTTTGGAGTTCTGGCTGAAGAAAGGGGGTTACGTCGTGAGGGTGGCCCGTCGCGGCGATGACGCCCTGAAGGCCATCCGATCGTCGCGGCCGGACGTGATCTTTCTGGACAAGAGGATGCCGGGCGATGACGGCGTGGCCACGCTCGCGAAGATCAAAGAGATGGATGCGAGCATCCCCGTCGTCATGATGAGCGCTTATGTGGAAGACATCGAGAAAAAAGAGGGGGACGCCTCCGGCATCGCAGCGATCTTTTATAAAGGCGATGACTTCTCCAAGATACCCCTTCTGATCCGCTCCGTTCTTAAATAGATCCCCATGGCGAAAAAGAAAAAACGTAAAGACATCCGGCAGGAGGCCGGCGTGTCGACGGCGGAGTCCGTCCTCCGGGCAGCTCCGACGGCGGAGTCCGTCCTCGGGGCAGCCCCGAACCTTCCTTCCTGGAGACAGGACGTCTATGCGCCGATTTCCCTGGCGTTCCTGGGTCTCGTCTTTCTGTATTCCTGCCTTCGCGCCGCACGGTTGAGCATCGTCCACGATGAGGCGATCACGTATTTTATCCAGTTGTTGAATTCATTTGCGGGCATCATGACCTACACCCACCCCTTGATGCCCAACAATCACTTTCTCAATACCCTCCTCGTCAAGATATTCACCGGTCTCTTCGGGTCCTCGGAGTTTGTCATCAGGCTCCCCGCTTTATTGGGCGGCGGGCTTTATCTGACGGCGATCTACCGGATCTGCCGGGTTTTCTTGAGGGGGCCGCGTCTTTTGTTGGCGGTCGGCCTCCTGGCGCTGCATCCTTTCCTGTTGGATTTTTTCTCGTGCGCGCGCGGATACGCCCTGGCGCTGGGTCTCCTGGCCATGGGGCTCTACTACCTTTTATGCAGGATCAAAGAAGCCGGTTCCCGCCGGGACGGCCGGAATACTTTTGGGGCCGCGTCCCTGTCGGCCCTGGCCGTGTTTGCGCATATGACTTTTATCAACATATACGGCGCCATGCTTTGCGTGCTGGTGGGCTTGGAAGTCCGGGACGCCTTTTTTTCGGGCCGACAGCCGGGGACCGTTGCGCCGGCCTTCCGGGCCTTTTTGAAGAGGGTCGTCGTCTCGATCGTCCCGGGTATCCTGTTGTTGTCCGTCGTCCTTATCCGGCCCGCCATGAACATGGTCCGAGACAGCGAGCTCAGGATGCTTGAGAACGATGGGTTTTGGCAAGGCACGGTCAGGAGTCTCGTCGAGGCGACGGCCTACGGAAAGCCGTCCTTTCCGCAGGATGCCTTTTTTGCGGCCCTCATCGTTATCCTGGCGGCGGCGGGCCTTTTCTGTCTGACCCTGGGGGTTCGCTGGCTCATGAAGAAGCCGCTCGGTTTTTTAGACCGGTTCCTGCTCTGCCTGGGGGCCTTGCTGCTGGTTGTTTCCACGGGCCTGATCGTGCAGCATAAGGTGCTGAAGTTGGCCTACCCTCTCGACAGGTGGGCGCTCTATTATTTTCCGGTCTTCATGCTGCTCGTCCTTGTTTTGACCGAGGAGGCCCGGCGCAACAGGAGGGTCTTTATCCGGGTTCCCGGAACGGCGCTCTTTTATCTGTTTTCCTCGGCCCTGTGCCTGCACTATGTGAGCTGCCTCAACCTCACGCATTATTACGTCTGGAAGTATGACGCGACGACCAGGGAGATGCTGGATATGATCTGGGAGCTGGAAAAGGACGATGCTCCTGCCGATCACTCCATACGCCTGGATAGCGAGTGGCTCTTTGATCGCGCTATCGGCTTTTACGTATTCTCGAAGAGGCTGTGGTGGCTGGACGCCGGGGGGCATGCGCAGGCGGGCGCCCCCCCGGATTACTATTATTATTCGCAAGAGACGAAAGACCTCTTGTACCTGGGGAATCTGGAGCTTATCAAGAAGTTCGACGTCTCCGGGGCCTGGCTCGCCCGCCCCAAGACAAAACGCCGGCGCGCACCGGCCGGGACCCCGGAGAAGATCGCTTCCGGCAGCGGCATGAGCGCGAAAGAACACGACAAGGAGATGGCCGAAAAGTTCCTGGATGGTTTCGCGGTGTATGGCGGGCCAATGGGGTACCTGAAACGCGGCCGCGGCTGGGCGCAGATCGGGAAGCGGGAGGCGGCGATCAGCGATTTCTCCAAGGCGATCGAGCTCGATCCGGATTCTTATGCCGCGTATCTCAACAGGGGCATGGTTTACTTCAGAGCGGGCGCGCCGGACAAGGCGCTGGCGGACATCAACGAGGCATTGCTCATCAAACCGTTCCTGCCTGAGGGGTTGGATGCCCATGGTTGCATCCTTTCTCAAGAAAAGGAGTATGCCGGAGCGCTGCGTGATTTCAACCGGTCCATCGATCTGGATCCGGACCGGCCGGAGGCCTACCACCATCGCGGCCTGGTTTATGCGGCGATGGGCGAGACGGAGCGCGCCCTCGAGGACTTCGACAGGACGCTCGACCTGGACCCATCCTGTAGCGCCGCCTCCTACAATCGCGCCCTCCTTTACCTGGGGCAGGGCCGAATGGAAGAGGCGGTCGCTGATCTGACACGGGTGATAGAGGCCGAGCCCGATAAGGGTCCGGCCTATCAGCAACGCGGCCGGGCCTACGAGGTGCTCGGCGACACCGAGCGGGCAAAGCGGGATCTGGAAAAGGCGCGCGAGCTGAGTCGTTAGAGAAGTTTCTGCCAACATCCTTGAGGTAGCCTCTCTTTAATGGTATGATAAATCAATAGAGCCAGATCTTATGGCATCCTTCGTTTAGTCCCTTGTCAATTGTCCGATAATGTCCTACCTTGTATTTGCCCGTAAATGGCGGCCTAAGGATTTCGACGAGGTCGTCGGCCAGGAACACGTCACCCGGACCCTGAAGAACGCCGTGCGCACCGACAAGGTGGGGCAGGCGTATCTTTTTGCCGGACCCCAGGGGGTGGGCAAGACCTCCTGCGCCCGGATCCTGGCTAAGGCCCTTAATTGCGTGAAGGGGCCGACCGAGAAACCCTGCGGGGCGTGTCCGCTTTGCCTGGAGATCGCCGAAGGCCGCAGCCTCGACGTGTTCGAGATCGACGGGGCCTCGAACCGGGGCATCGACGAGATCCGGTCCCTGCGCGAGAATGTCAAGTTCGCGCCCCTGGGCGGCAAGAGCAAGATCTACATCATCGACGAGGTCCACATGCTCACGCCCGAGGCCTTCAACGCGCTCCTGAAGACGCTCGAGGAGCCGCCGCCGTTCGTGAAGTTTATCTTTGCGACGACCCACCCGGACAAGGTCCTGCCGACCATCCTGTCGCGCTGCCAGAGGTTTGATTTCGCCCGTCTGCCGGGCCCCAAGATCGTCGCAAAACTCCAAGAGATCGTCGCCGCGGAAAAGGTATCTTTGTCGGAGGATGCGCTCTTCACGATCGCCAAGGCGTCGGAAGGGAGCATGCGGGACGCCGAGTCGATCCTTGATCAGGTGATCTCGTTCTCTTCGGGTGAGGCAGGGATGGCGGACGTGGTGGCGGTGCTGGGGGTTATCGAGCAGAAGGTCTTTTTTGATTTCGTGGAGGCGGTGGCGGCGGGGGATGCGGCCGCCGCCCTCGGCCAGGTCGCCGAGGTGGTGGCACGGGGCAAAGACTTGAGCCCTTTCCTCGACGGTCTCCTGGAGTATTACCGCAATCTGATGGTGTTGCGTGTATCGCCCAGGGAGGCGGCGCTCGTCGAACTGCCGGCAGACGAGATCGAGCGGGTCCGCAGACAGGCCGAGAAGATGTCCTTGTCTCATATCGTGACGTCGCTGGGCCACCTCTTTGTGGCGCAGGATATGGCGCGGCGGCTGCACTCGGCGCGCATCGCGCTGGACGTCCTGGCGGTCAAGCTCGCGCAGTTGCCGCGTCCTAAACCTGCCGCAACGAGCGCCGCTGTCCCGTCGGGCGAGCGTCCCCCGGCCCCGAACGCGAAGTCGCACTTTGCGCTCCTCAAGGAAGAGAAGGGCGCGGCGGACGCATCCCTGACATCATTTCAGGAGCCGCGGTGTTCTTTGGATGGTGTTTTGCAGGCGTGGGGCCGCGTGATGGAATCCGTGGGTGCCAAGAAGATGTCTTTAGCCACGTATCTCAAGCACGGCCGTCCCGTGGCGTTGGAGTCCGACCTGTTGACCATCGGCTTTGCCAAGCGGTCGGTGTTTTTCAAAGAGGCCCTCGCCCATAAGGACAATCTGCAGATCCTGGTGCAGGCGATCCAGGACCAGTGCGGCGCACGCCTGCGTCTCAAATTAGAGATCGTTGAGGACATCGAGGCGGCGCCGGAGCCGCAGGAGGAGGCCGTCGAAGAGACGCCTTTCCTTAAATCGGCCCTCGACCTCTTCAAGGGCAGGGTGATCAGGTAACCATGGGCTATAGTCTGGTGACCATTGAGAGGCTGATCGAAGAGTTGATGAAGTTGCCCGGCATCGGCCGGCGCAGCGCCCAGCGGATCGTCTACCGTCTGCTTGAGTCTTCGCGGGAAGACGTGGGGGCGCTCAACGAGGCGATCGCCAACGTCAAGGCGACGGTCCGCTTTTGCGACCGGTGCAATAATTTCAGCGAGTCGGATATCTGCAGCATCTGCTGTGACCCCAAGCGCGACCAGAAGGTGATCTGTGTCGTCGAGAATCCCAAGGACGTCGAGAACATCGAACGCAGCGGAACCTTCCACGGCGCCTACCACGTGCTCTTGGGGGCGATCTCGCCTTTGGAGGGCCGCGGCCCGCACGACCTGCGCGTCGATAGCCTCATCGACCGGATCAAGAAGGGGGCGGTGAGCGAGGTCGTTATCGCCACGGATTCCGATACGGAGGGTGAGGCGACGGCTATCTTCTTGACGAAGCTCCTGCGGCCGCTGGGCGTGAAGGTGATGCGCATCGGCATCGGGCTGCCGGTAGGAAGCAACCTGGAGTATGCGGACCCGGCGACGCTGGCCCGCGCCCTGGAAGGACGCCGGGAGATCTAGCCCCCACGGTTTCGTATAGTCCGCGCGTTTTCGTATAACCGGCGCGTTTTGCGAAAATCTTTGCCCCGCACGTTCAGCGTGCGGGGGTTTTTGTCGGTACTCCGGTATCGCGGAACAGCTTCGCCGGCCCCGGATTTAGAGAATACACTTGATCGGCAAGGCGCTCGGCGTCGGCCTCATAGCCCTCCTCGTGGAAGAGGACGGCACAGCTCATGCTGACCATGGCCGGTTCCGTCGAGCGACCGATCATGTCCCGGGCTATCTCCATCGCCCGGGACGGTTGTTTTTGTCTCAAATACACTCCGATCAGGGTGTAGCCGGTGGCAAGATCCGAGGGGAATTGACGATAAAGGTCCAGCGCGGCGGTCACGGCTTCATCCGGCTCTCCCTGTTTTTCAAGGATCCTGACGAGATGGCGGCGCGGCTCCGGTGACAGGGGAGAGACTTCTGCCGCTTTTCTCAAGTGGAGCGCCGCGGCGGCGAGATCGCCCTCTTTTTCAGAGAGCAGGCCGAGATAGTTGTAGGCCTGCCAGAGCCCGGGGTCCATCCGGGCTGCCTCGGCGCAGAGCTCTTTGGCCCGGACGAGGTCGTTCCGGTAAAAGGAGATACCGGCGATGTTGAGCAGGGTGAGGGCGTCTTTTTTCGGATAATGCGTCAGGCTTCGGCGGTACATCGCGAGCGCGCGGTCGTAGTCGCCTTGTTCGAAGTAGAGCTTTCCGAGGTTGGCGGCGGCGAAGTGCGAGCGCGGCGAATGGCTGAGCCAGTGCCGTAAGAAGGTCTCCGGGTCTCGGTAGAGTCCCGTGAAGGCGTCCGAGCGCACGGCGTAGAGGGACAGGAGGCTGATCAAAAAGAGCCACCAGAGCGGTTTTCTGACAAGCGCCAGGAGACAGACGAGGCCCATGGCGACCAGAAAGAGCAGCCCCAGCGCCGCGACGTAGATCTGGTTATCCTGCATGATGAGGCCTATTTCGGGCCGGGACGACATCACCCCATAGAGCGGCACGGTGCCGATCAGGAACCACGCGCCGGCGAACAGGACAGGCCGGGAGCGGCGCGCCCCCATCGTCCAAAGCGTCAGGACAAGGACGGCGAGGGCGGGATACAGGAGATGCTCTGCGCCGGACAACCGGATTTCCCTGATCCAGAGGATATCGACGGGCCAGACGGCGTGAAAGCCGCATTTCATGACGGTGAACGAAAAGGCGGCTATTCTATCCCATGAAAAGGATGCGCCGGTGAAGAGCGTCAAAAGGTTCTGCCGGACGATGAGGTGCGCCGCAGCGGTGAGGAGGAGGATGGCCAGGAAACCCTTCTCTGTGACCTTCACCCCGCCGGGCCGTTGCTTGATCATGAGACATAACGCGGCGTAGAAAGGCAGGAGGACGGCGCTTTCTCTGGATAAGAGGGCTGTGACAAAACAGAAATAGCTGGTCACGAAGAGGACCGCCGGCCGTCTCGGATTTTCCGCCGCCTTGTCAAAAAGGATCAGGGCCAGAAAAGAAAAGAGGGCGGCGAGGAGATTACCGCGGTCGGCGATGTAATTGACCGGGATGGTCTGTAACGGATGGACGGCGAAGAGGAGGCCGGCCACAAGGGCCCAGAGGGGATTGCGAAAGAGCCTTCCGATGAAGAAGAAGACGAGCAGGGCATTGATGGCGTGAAGGATGAGGTTCGTCAGGTGGTACCCGAAGGCGGAGAGCCCCCAGACGCGGTAGTCCAGGAAAAAGGAGAGCAGGACAGCGGGACGGTAGTAGGCGCCCATGTAAGGGCTCTTGAGGAGGTCGAGGAGCCTGCCGGGTTCACGGAGAAGAGGGTTGTCCGTGATGAGGGAGTGGTCGTCGATAAGAAACCCGTTGAGCAGCGCGCCGCCGTAAGCCGCCAGGACGCCGGCGAGGATGAGGCAGACGGCGACGGCCGTTGAGGGGTTTGAGAGGGGATGGGGGCGCCCGGTCTGTATGAGCAAAGGTATCTCCGTGGGAGCGTATTATTTTTATTTTAGCACATTTCCCATCGTCCGCAACAGACGGCATTTGTCTTGACGCTGTCCTCCTTTTCCTCTATAATTTGACCCGAATTCCGGTATGATCCCGCTTTTTGACATATTCCCCCGTAGCTCAGTTGGTAGAGCGAGTGGCTGTTAACCACCAGGTCCGAGGTTCGAGTCCTCGCGGGGGAGCTTTGTAGAACGGGAAAGCCCTTTGGCCCACAAGCTGAAGGGCTTTCTTATTGTGGCGGAAAGAGTTGCGGCTTTTATGGTGGGGTTCTGAAGTGTGAGCTTGATAAGCTGCCTTTTGACTTCTGGTTCCGAACTTTTGAATATGGCCGGGGCGCGGTTAGCAAGTTTCAGCAGATACATTCCCGTCGAGTAATAGTCTTTATCGACTTC